>NZ_JBJHAO010000005.1:0-229020 GCF_054051075.1 Blastococcus sp. SYSU DS0617 | reverse complement strand
TAAAAACCAAACAGCCCAATCTACAAACACGGCCGCCCGCCCGGCGCGGCGGCCCCCCCCCCCCCGCGGCGTGTCCTGCTGGGATCAGGCCTGGTCGGCGACCTGACGACGGCGGTACGCGACGGCACCGGCCGTGGCCGCACCGACGGCGGCGAGAGCGCCGACGCCGATCGCGGCCTGGTTCTCGATGCCGCTGGTCGCACCGGCACCGGTCTCGGCACCACCGGTGGGCATCTGGCCCATCTGCGAGGCGTTCAGCACGCCACAGGCGGCCGGCGCGGTGGCCTCGAGCGGCAGCGACGGGTCGAGCGAGCTCTGACCCGCCTCGGCGTCGTACTCACCGTTGCCGTTCACGTCGATACCGTGGACGACGAGCACCGCGGTGCCCGCGGCGAAGGCCTCCTGCGTGGCCTGGTCGATCGAGAAGGTGCGCTCGTAGGTGTAGCTGTCACCGTCGGGGGTCGGGAAGCGGTCGACGGCCAGGCCGCTGTCCGCGCCGGTGTCGCCCTCGGTGGTCAGCGACGCACCGATGGAGCCGTAGAACGGAATGCCGTCGGCCGTGTTGATGATGCCGTCACCGTCACTGTCCGCGCTCGCGGGCGGGCAGACGCCCTGGGCACCGATGTGGAAGTGCTGGGCGTGCGGGGCACCCGCAACGACGCCGTTCGCCTCGACGGTGACGGTCGCCTGGTCGCCGTTGAGCGTGACCATGCCGGTGCCCGAGACACCGGAGTCGTTCAGCGCGCCGAGGGACGTCTGGTAGCTGCCGTCGTGGTCGGCCAGGGCCGTGCCTGCCGTCAGCAGGGGGAACGCCGCGGCGGCCAGGGTGACGGCCGGAACTGCGAATGCCTTGCGCATGTGTGACTCCTCGGTCTAGGGGGCGCGCCTCCGGTGGTTCCAGAAGGCGCAGGGGGCGGTTCGAAACCTGCTCCCGGTCGAACGGACGGCGCGTCGGTGCGCCGTCGATGGGGCCTGGAACGGGAAGAACCCGGAGGAACCGCGAACGGCCTGGCTGACCGCGCGCCCTACTGGTGGCAGGCCCTCCGGGAAGGCCTACGCCCCCTGTGCCCGGCGAGGTCCGATTAGAACGCGCACAACCGGATCGAGCGCATGACGTTTTTGTGACGCAACCCTCCGTACGGAGACGACTCCGGATCACGGTGCGGGGGCACGGCGCCGGGAGAGACGACGCTCAGCCCCAGAAGAGACGGAAACCGACCCGGCGCCCGCCGTCCTCCCGGAGCGTCGACATGTCGACGACCTGCCGCGCCTGCTCCTCCACGGGCTCGTCGGAGAGCAGTTCCAGGTAGCGCCGGTGCTCGGTGAGCGACGCGACGGCCAGCTCCACCGTCCCGCTGACGTCCACCTCGTGCGGCGGGTCGGTCAGCTCACCGACCGCGATGTACTGCACGCCGCTCCAGCGCTCCTCGGGCAGGTCCGGGAAGATCCACTCGTTGGCGGCGTCGGCGACCGCGTCGATCACCGACTGGCCCAGCGCCCGGTGGTCGGCCGAGTTGACGTACGCCGGCGAGACGCCCGGCGGGGTCCACGTCGGCCCGAAGTAGCCGGTGACGACGAGGTCCGGGCGGTGCCGCCGGATCGCGGCGGCGAGATCCCGCCGCAGTTCGGGCCCGGCCACCAGGGTGCCGTCCCGGTGGTCGAGGAACTCGACCTCGCTGACCCCCACGACCGCCGCCGAGCGCCGTTCCTCCTCCTCGCGCAGCGGTCCCGCCTCCGCCGGGGGCACCCCCTCCATGCCGGCCTCGCCTCGTGTGGCGAGCAGGTAGTGCACGTCCTTGCCGGCCGCCGTCCAGACGGCGACGGCCGCGGCCAGGCCGTACTCGATGTCATCGGGGTGGGCCGCGACCACGAGCGCGCGCTGCCAGTCGTCGGGCATCCGTGCGGAAGGCATGCGCCGAGTCTTCCCCCCGGTCCCCGTCCCGGCGACCCACCGGGAGCCGGGGCTCAGCGGCCCCGAGCCACCCGGAGGGCTGCGCCGACCAGCGGCACCTGCAGCGGCAGCCGCGCGGTCGCCACGGTCAGCGGCAGCGGCTCCTTCGGGACGACGCGGAACGTGTGCAGGTGCGGGGCCGCACCAGGTGCAGCACCCCGGAGCCACCCAGCAGCGCCGCCAGCTAGGTGTCCGTCCTCGGGAGCCGCATCGGCCCACCGTATGTTGACCGCCGTGTCCGCCGCCGACCTGCTCATCGCCGCGGCGGTGGCCTTCCTGGCCGGCGGGGTCAACTCCATCGCCGGCGGCGGCTCGCTGATCCTCTTCCCCACGCTCGTCGCGCTGGGGCTGGGCACGGTCGAGGCCAACGTGACCAACTCCGTCGCCCAGTGGCCCGGCTACCTGGGCGGCGTGGCCGGCTTCCGCCCCGAGTACACGGGCCAGCGGGCCCGGCTGCTACGGCTGGGCACGGTCGCCGTCCTGGGCGGGACGACGGGCAGCGTCCTGCTGCTCACCACGCCGTCGGAGGCCTTCGACGTCATCGTCCCGGTGCTGGTGCTCCTGGCCAGCTCCCTGCTGGCGGTCCAGCCGCTGGTCACCCGCCGGCTGCGACGCACCGCCGCCGACGGCGTGGTCGTGCGCGATCCCCGCTGGCTGTACCTGGCCCTGTTCCTCGCCACGACCTACGGCGGCTACTTCGGCGGCGCGCTGGGGGTCATCCTCGTCGGGGTGCTCGGGCTGGCGCTGAGCCGGCTCCAGCTGGCCAACGCGCTGAAGTCCGCGCTGTCGGCGGTCACCGCGACCGTCACCGTGGTCGTCTTCGGCCTCTTCGGCGACGTGCACTGGGGCGTGGTCGCCGTGGCCGCACCGACGAGCCTGCTGGGTGGCTTCCTCGGCGCGCGGCTCGCGACGCGCATCCCCGCGACCGCCCTGCGGGTGGTGATCGTGACCTTCGGCGTCGCCGTCTCGGTGTACCTGTTCAGCCGGGTGTGACCGAAGCGACGGTCCTGCCTGCCCCCCAGGGGTGATCTGCCGGGCCCGGGGTACACCATGCGCCGGTTCCGGCCGATGTCCCCGGCATGTTCGGTCGAGTGGGCTTCCGGCTGCTGCCCGGCACGCCGCGCTGGCTGCTGGCCTCGGCCGCACTCGTCGCCACGCTCTGCTGGCTTCCCGCGGCCGCCCACCTGGCCCGTCCCGGTACGGCCGGGGGGCTGCACCCGCTCGCCGACCTGCCCCTGCTGCTGCTGATGCACGTGCTGCTCCTCGCGCTGCTCGTCTGGCGGGCCGTGCGGGTGGCCAGCGAACGGGCGGTCTGGAAGCGCCTCGCCCTCGGCGCGGCCGTGCTCACGGGATGCGTCCTGGCCGCGCTGGTCCTCGGGGCGGTCCCGGCCACGGCGTCGGTGGCCCTGGCCCCCCTGTACTGGAGCAGCGCCGCGGTCTTCCCCTTCTGGTACAGCGCGTTCGTGCGCTGGAACCGGCACAGCACCGGCATCGCCGACCCCGACGACGCCCTGAACGGCGCCTCCGCCGTCCTCGCCGTCGTGGCCGTGCTGAACCTGACCCTCGGCCGGGACGGCACTGCACTGGCCCAGCTCCCCTGGTGGGAGCTGCAAGCGGTCTTCACCCAGTTCGCCGTCGGTTTCGTCCTCCTCGGCACGGCCCTGACCCTGCCGTTCCTGGGGGCCATGGGGCGCGACCCGCGGACCTGGCTGGTGTCCGCCTCCCAGGCCCTCTGGCTGGCCGGTGCCGTCGCGGCCCTGGCCACCGGAGGACACGCCTCCGGCTGGACGACCGCCGTCACCCCGCTGGCGATCCTCTGCCTGGCAGTGGGGGCGACCCTGCGGTCCCGCCGGTCGGCACCGCAGCCGACCGACCCCAGCGCCGCCACGATCGGCGCCTTCGTCGTCATCCTGGCGTCCATCGCCACGCTGGCGATCGCGGCACTCACCGATGGACCGGCGGCCGCCGTCTGGTGCGCGACCATCGCCGCGGTAGGCGCCGGGGTCCGCATGGCGGTCAACGTCAGCGAGCTCGCCCAGCTGGCCGTGACCCGGCGGGAGGCGCTCACCGACGAGCTCACCGGCCTGGCCAACCGTCGGGCGGTGCTCCGCCGCATCTCCGAGCTGACGGCCGAGGGCACGCCGGTGGCGCTGGCGCTCCTCGACGTCGACAAGTTCAAGGAGGTCAACGACGCCCTCGGCCACGCCGCCGGCGACGACCTGCTGCGGCTGGTGGCCCGACGGCTGGAGAGCGCGCTACGGGCCGGCGACCTGCTCGGCCGGCTCGGCGGCGACGAGTTCGCCGTCGTCGCCGTGCTCGATCCGGACGTGCCGGCGGACGAGGCCGCGCAGGCTCTCGGGCAGCGGCTGTGCGACCGGTTGGAGGAGCCCTTCCCGATCGCCGGCATGTTCCTGCACAGCTCCGCGAGCATCGGCGTGACCACCAGCACCGAGGACGCGCAGCGACCGGCGCAGCTGCTGCGCCGCGCGGACGTCGCCATGTACGACGCCAAGCGGTCCGGCCGGGGCCTCGCCCTCTACGACACCGACCGGCACTCCGACAGCAGCGGCCACCTGGCCCTCGTCGAGCAGCTGCGCACGGCCCTGACCTCCGACCAGCTGGTGCTGCACCACCAGCCGCAGCTGGACATCGCCGACGGCCGCGTCGTCGGCGTCGAGTGCCTGGTTCGCTGGGAGCATCCCGAGCGCGGCCTGATCGGCCCGGCGGACTTCCTGCCGCTGGCCGAGGTGCACGGGCTGATGGGCCGGCTCACCGAGCGGGTGCTGGAGTCGGCGGTGGCACAGGCGGCCGACTGGCACGGCCGCGGGCTGCACCTGACCGTCTCGGTCAACCTCTCCGCGAGCAACCTGCTCGACACGTGCCTCCCCGGCCGGCTGGCCGAGCTCCTGGAGCGGCACGCGGTACCGGCGTCGTCGGTCGTGCTCGAGGTGACCGAGAGCGTCCTGCTCACCGATCCCGAGCGCAGCCTCGCCGTCGTCGCCGACCTCGCCGCCCTGGGCGTCACGGTCAGCATGGACGACTTCGGCACCGGCTACTCGTCGCTGGCCTACCTGCGCGACCTGCCGGTGACCGAGCTGAAGCTGGACCGCTCGTTCACCGCCGACCTGCGGACCGACGGGCGCACCGAGGCGATCATCGCCAGCACGATAGACCTGGCCCACCGGCTCGGCCTCCGGGTCGTCGCCGAAGGGGTGGAGGACGACGCGACGCTGGCGCACCTGCGGACGCTCGGCTGCGACACCAGCCAGGGCTTCCTGCACTCCCCCGCGCTCCCGGCGCCGGTCCTGGAACGCTGGCTGCTCGACCGCGAAGGAGCGCCGACCCCGCGCGGCTGAGCTACCTCAGGTGCGCGGTGTCGTTGACCAGCCGCACCGACGTCCGGCCGTCCGACGACCACGCGACGGTGCACAGCGATGCCGCCTCCAGGAAGACCCGGTGGACGACGTCGTCCCCGGCCCCGAGCCCGGCGGCCAGCATCAGCTTGATCGGCGTCACGTGGCTGACCACGAGCACCGTCCTGCCGGCGCACCGGTCCAGGATCCGGCGACGGGCGCGCGCCACCCGGGTGCTCACGTCGGCGATCGACTCACCGCCCGGAGCGGCGACGGTGACGTCGGACATGAACCGCCGGACGGCGAGCGGATGCTTCTCCAGCGCCTCGGCGCCGCTGAGGCCCTCGAGCTCGCCGAAGTCCAGCTCCACGAGGTCCTCGTCGAACTCGACCGGCAGCCCGAGCACGCCCGCGACGATCTCCGCGGTCTCCCGGGTGCGGCGCAGCGGGGAGGCGAGCACGATCTCGACGCCGAGCTCCGCCACGCGGTGGGCTGCCGCCTCGGCCTCCGCGCGGCCGGTCAGGGACAGCGGTAGGTCGTTGCGGCCGCTGTACCGGCGCTCGGGGGTGTGCTCGGTCTGCCCGTGCCGCAGCAGGTGGGTCACCGTCGTGACGACGGGCCGGGGCTCCTCCGGCTGGACGTCGGTCTCGGTCACCGACGGCTCCGCCGCGATGTCGCGGTGCACCGGCCTGCCGTCCATCGCGCTGTTGGCCAGCGCGTCCGCCGCGCCGTTCTGCGCCCGGGGCACCCACGTGTAGCGGACGCCCCCCAGCCGGCCGGCGATGGCCCGCGCCTCGAGCGCGAGCTTGCGCATGTCGGGGTGCTTGATCTGCCAGCGACCCGACATCTGCTCGACGACGAGCTTGGAGTCCATCCGGACCTCCACCTCGGCGGAGGCGTCCAGGTCCAGCGCCGCCTGCAGCCCAGCGACCAGACCGCCGTACTCTGCGACGTTGTTGGTGGCCCGCCCCACGGAGGCGGCGCGCTCGGCCAGCACCTTCCCCGTCTCGGCGTCGCGGACGAGGGCGCCGTAACCGGCAGGCCCCGGGTTGCCCCGGGAGCCGCCGTCGGCCTCGACGACGAACCGGGTCACTGCTCGACTCCGGTCACAGCCCGGACTCGGCGGTGCGCACCAGGATCCGGCCGCAGTTCTCGCAGCGGACGACCTCGTGCGGGTCGGCGTTGCGGACGGCGGCCAGCTCGCGGCCGTTGAGCTCGATGCGGCAGCCCTGGCAGGCGCGCGCCCGGAGCATCGCCGCGCCCGTGCCACCCGTCTGGGTGCGGATGCGGTCGTAGAGCGTGAGCAGCGGAGCCGAGATGCCGCCGACGACCGCCGCGCGGGCCGACTCGTGGCGCTGCGTGCCGTCGGCGATGTCGGCCAGGGCGTCGTCGCGGAGCTGCTCGGCGCGCTCCCGCGCCTCCCGTGCCTCGACCAGGCCCTGCTGCGCCGTGGCCAGCGTGGACTCGGCGGCCTCGAGCCGCTCCATCAGCTCGAGCTGCTGGTCCTCCAGGTCGGCCTGCCGGCGGGCCAGCGACTCGAGCTCGTGCTGGAGCCCGGTGATCTCCTTGGGCGTCGCCGAGCCGGAGTCCATCCGCTGCTGGTCGCGGGCGGCGCGCTGGCGCACGGTGTCGACGTCGGACTCCAGCCGCTTGACCTCGCGGGTGAGGTCGCGGACCTCGGTCTCGGCGCGGACGACGTCGGCGGAGAGGTCGCGCTCGGACTGCTCGGCCGCTTCCACCGCCGCGGCCTCCGGCAGCGTCCGCCTGCGGTGCGCCAGCTGGCTCAGCGCGACGTCCTCGGCCGCGAGATCCAGGAGCTTCTGCTGCTCGAAATGGTCGACCTTCACAAGAAGAAACCTACCCGTGGTTCCTGCTGGCTTCGGCCCCCGTGCAGGGACCCGCCGCGAGCCTGCGAGCGGTGGGGGGCACGGGGGTCCTTCTGCTACCCGTGGTTCCTGCTGGCTTCGGCCCCCGTGCAGGGACCCGCCGCGAGCCTGCGAGCGGTGGGGGGCACGGGGGTCCTTCTGCTACCTGCGCTCCGACCCGGCCCCACGCCGGTGAGGCGGACGCCGCCCGGCTCACCGCAGCGCGAGCTCGGCCTCCACCGCCGCGACGGCGGCAGCGGGGCCGGGAAGCTCCCCGGAGGCGACGACCGCCCCGTCCACGATGAGGGACTCGACGGCCAGCCCCGCCCGGACCGAGCGACGCAGCGCCGCGCCCCGCAGCCCACGCCGCCGGCCGGCGGAGACCAGGGCCGGGACCAGCCACAGCCAGTTCGACGGCGACACCACCTCGATGACGACTCCGGCCGGCAGCCGCGCACGCAGCGCCCGGTACACGGCCCCGACCGCGTCGTCCGGGGGCACGTGCCGGTGCGAGCCGCCCTCGTCGAACGGCCGCACGTCCCCGCTGCAGCAGCCGCCACCCCCGCCCGCGGCCCGGGAGCCGCGGACGAGGATGACGCGTGAGCTCACCGGCGCGGGGTCCCGGTCGGGCCGTCGATGGGCCCGGCCGTCGACGTCCCGACCTCGGGGTTGGCCTGCGCGACCGCGTCCGGCTCCCCGGCGCCGACCCCGTCCAGCGGTACCGGCGGCCGCTCCCGGTGGGCGGCGCGCAGCGCGATCGCCGCCTCGACCATCAGCCACAGGGCGAGCACGAAGATGAGCGCGTCCAGCGGCGCCAGCACCCACTGCTCGTCCTCGATGAAGTTCCGCAGGTTGACGACCAGCGCCCACGTGGTCATGGCCAGCAGGAACACCAGCGGCACCAGCTGCGCCAGCGGGTTGCGGCCGCGCCGCATCACCCAGACCGCGATCACCGCCAGGGCCAGGCCGGCCGTGAGCTGGTTGGTCGTGCCGAACAGCTGCCAGAGGACCCCGAACGTGTAGCCCTGATCGCCACCGCCGGGCAGCAGCGCCATGGCGAGCGGGATGAGCACGGCCACGGTGGTGGCCACCGTGAGGTTCCGGGAGAGGGCACGGATCTTCAGCTGCTCCCCGATCTCCTGCACCAGGTAGCGCTGCAGCCGGATCCCGGTGTCCATGGTGGTCGCCGCGAAGCTGACCACCACGACCACCGCGAAGACCGTGGCGTACTCCAGGGGGACGGCGAGGTTGTTGGCGAACTGCGCGACGCCGGCGACGAAGTTGCCGGCCGCCCCGCCCGACGCGGTCGCGAAGTCCGGGTACAGCGCCTCCCAGTCCGCCTGCGACGCGGCCACGCCCGCCGTGGTGGCGAGCACCGCACCGGTGGCCAGCGAGCCCTCGCCCACCGCGCCCATGTAGCCGACGTAGCGGGCGTCGGTCTCCCGGTCCAGCTGCTTGGACGTCGTGCCCGACGCCACCAGGGAGTGGAAGCCGGACACCGCTCCGCAGGCGACGGTGATGAAGAGGAACGGGAAGAAGTTCGGCGACCCCTCCGGGACGTCGTTGATCACCGGCGCCTGGATGGTGGTCATGCCGACGATGACCCCCAGGGCGATCACGCCGAGGGCGATGAACAACTGGTGGCTGTTGATGTAGTCGCGCGGCTGAAGGAGCACCCAGACCGGGATACGGGAGGCGATCCAGGTGTAGGCGAACAGCAGGACGATCCACAGCGTGCGCGGGCCCATGCCCAGCGCCTCGGCCAGCCCGTCCAGGGAGACCGGGAACTCGTTGCCGACCAGGATCAGCGCGTAGAGGACCAGCACGCCGACGATGGACGGCAGCAGCGCCGACGACCGGCTGCGGTAGATGTACACGCCGATCGCGATGGCCAGCGGGATCTCGGCCACGATCGGGATGACGGCCTCGGGGTTGGCGACGAACAGGTTGGCGATGACCACGGCGAACACCGCGTTCACCAGGGTGAGCAGGAAGAAGATGATGATCATGAAGAGCATGCGCGCGCGGCCGTTGATGACGTCGCCGGCGAGCGTGCCGATGCTCTTCGCCTTGTGCCGGACGGAGACCGCCAGTGCGCCGAAGTCGTGCACGCCGGCGGCGAAGATCGTGCCGAGCACGATCCAGGTCAGCGCCGGCCCCCAGCCCCAGAACACCGCGATCGCGGGGCCGACGATGGGCGCGGCGCCGGCCACCGAGGTGAAGTGGTGGCCGAACAGCACGTGCTTGTTGGTCGGCACGAAGTCGTTGCCGTCGTTGAACTCGTGCGCAGGGGTGACGAACGCCGGATCGAGGGCGTACACCTTCCTGGCCAGGTAGCTGGAGTAGTACCGGTAGCCGAGGAAGAACAGCACCCCGACGACCGCGGCTACGACGAACGCGGGCACGGCGGCTCCCAGGTCCGGGGCGGCACCGTTACCGCCCGCCCAGGGAGTAGACACCGTTGTGATCGACGTCACAAGCGCCATGGCTGCCGTCCGCGCTGCGGGCGTGGCCGAACTGTTGTGGCGCGCGCCCGACGGGCCGCCGGGTGCGCTCGGCGTCGTCCCGCTCGTCCTCGGGGAGCGGCCGGCCGTGGCCCTCCCCTGGGCGCAGGTCGAGGCCGCGCACCAGGCAGCCGCGAGCGACGCCGCGGCGCTGGTGCTCTCCGATCCGCGGCTGACCGGCTCCGCGTGGGCGCCCGTGGTGGCCACCGGCCGGTTCGATCTCGTCGAGGACGCCACCGGCGAGCTGTTCACCGAGGCCCTGCTCGACCAGGAGCTGCGCAAGCACCCGCCGGCCCGCGCGCTCGCGGACTCACCCATGCTCCGGCGGGAGCACTGGTGGTACCTGCCGCGGCTGGTCCTGGTGCTGGACGCCGCCGAGTTCGTCCCGGGCGTGCGGCGCGACGGGCCGGCCGACGTCGTCCTCGGCGTCGACGACCGCGGGCTGCGGGTAGCCACCGTGCGCGTGCCCGACTGGGACGCCGATCCCCTCGAGCTGCGGAACGGCCCCGGCGGGGTGAGCGGCCCGGCGGTGCTCGTCGGTCAGGAGCTGTCCGTGCCCGACGTCGAGCGCTGGACGGTGCACACGACCACGGGGCGCTATGCCGACGGCCGGCTCACCGGTGTCCGGCCGGCCGCCACCCGGGACCTGGAGCCGGTGCCGGGACTGCTCGCGCGGATACGCCGGCAGCGCGGCCTGGAGCGGGCCTGCGTCCGGGCGCTGCGGGCCGCCGGCCACGCGTGAGGGCTCCCCGGCCCTCCTGCTAGCCCGCCTGGCCGGCCCGGAAGACCCAGGGGTCGGTCGTTCCGGCGGCGACCTGGACGGCCACCCGGTCGTCCAGGTCGCGGCGCAGCGCCTCGGCGGCCACGGGCAGCCAGGGCCACTCGCTGGCGGCGTGGGCGACGTCGCAGAGCGCCGGCCCGTCGACCTCGAGCGCGTCGGACACCGGATGGTGCTTGAGGTCGCTGGTCAGCAGGACGTCGGCGCCGGCGGCCGCCGCAGCCGGGAGCAGCGATCCACCGCTCCCACCGCAGACCGCCACCCGCCGGACCGTGCGCGCCGGGTCCCCGGCCACGCGCACTCCCCCGGCGGTGGCCGGCAGCACCCGGGCGGCCAGCGCAGCGAAGTCGCCCAGGCTCATCGGCGAAGGCAGCTCCCCGACGCGGCCGAGGCCGGCGCCGGGCACCCCGGCCGCCGGCTCCAGGGGCACCGCGCCGGTGAGCCCGAGCACGTCGGCCAGCGCGGCGTTGACCCCGGTGCCCGGAGCACGGTCGGCGTTGGTGTGCGCCACGAACAGGCCGGCGCCGGCGCGGACGAGCCGGTGCACGAGCCGGCCCTTCGGATCGTCGGCCGGCACGCCGTGCACCGGGGTCAGGAACAGCGGGTGGTGGGTGACCAGGAGGCCCGCCCCGGCCGCGATCACCTCGTCCACGACGGCCGCGGTCGGATCGACGGCGAAGAGCACCCGCCCGACGGGCTCCGAGCGGTCGCCGCACACGAGCCCGACGGCGTCCCACGGCTCGGCCAGTGCGGGGTCGTAGCGCGCCTCGAGCGCGGTGATCACGTCTCCGAGCAGCACCGTCACGCCTCGGAGGGTAGGGGGCGCACCGCCGCCGGAAGGGCACCGCGGTGACAAGCTCTGGACGTGGGCGGCGACGGGGGGCGGAGCAGGGGCCTGCACGCCCCCGCGTGGCTCGAGGAGCTGGTCCGCACCGGTCGTCCCGCGGTGCCGTGGCGGGACGTCGTCCGCTTCGCCGTGACGATCCCCGCCCCGCTCGCCGTGGCCGTCGCCGTCGAGGGCGGCGTCGAACCCGGGACGACGCTCAGCGCCGGCACCTTCGGCACCATGGGCGCGCTGGCGGCGACCCTGGCGCCGCAGGCCGGGCCCCAGCGGGACAAGTTGCGGCGGATCGCCGCGGCCGGCGCGTTCGGCGCCCTGGGGTTGCTCGCCGGGGGCCTGGCCACCGGCAGCGGCTGGGTGCCCGTGGTGGTCATCGCGCTGATCTCCGTGTTCGCCGCCGGGATCAGCCGGATCGACGCCACGATGTCGTTCGGCTCGCTGCAGCTGCTGATCTACACCGCGCTCTCCTCGGGCTTCCTCACCTCGCTGTCGTGGCACACGGAGGTGGGGCTCTTCCTGCTCGGGGCGGCGTGGGCGACGCTGACGACGCTGGTCCAGCACCGCACGGAGGGCGGCGACCCCGACCGCGCGGGTGTGGCGGCGGTGTTCACCCGCATCGCCGACCTGCTCGAGGCCGGGGACGCACCGCACGCGGAGGCCGCACGCCGCGAGCTCACCACCGCGCTCAACGACGCCTACGACCGCGTGATCCGCAGCCGCAGCCACCACGCCGGCCGGGTGCGGGAGCTGTCGGAGCTGGCCGGCGTGCTCAACTCGGCCGCGCCGCTGGTCGAGGCCGCGGTGGCGGCCGCCCGCGCGCGCGTCCCGGCCGACGACGACGTCGCCGCCGTGCGCGATCTGGCCGCCGCGCTGACCGGAGCCCGGGAACTGCCGGCCGACCGGCCGCCCCCGCTGGAGGACGGGCACCGGGCGCGGCGCGCCGTCCGCCACGGCGTCCGGCTGGTCTGGAACGTCGTCGGGGATCCCGAGGAACGCGCCGGCGCCGCCGCCGAGCGGCCGGTGACCGACCTCGGCTCGCGGCTGCGGGACCTGGCCGACCGCACGGTGGCCAGCGCCGACAGCCGGGCCTTCGCCGTCCGCCTGGCGCTGTGCATGTCCGCCGCCGAGGTCGCCCGCCAGCTCCTGTCCACCGAGCGCCCCTACTGGGTGCTGCTCACCGTGGCCATCGTGCTCAAGCCCGATTTCGGGTCGGTCTTCGGCCGGGCCGTGCAGCGCGGCGCCGGCACCCTGTTCGGCGTGCTGCTGGGGTCGGCCCTGCTGGCGCTCCTCGGCGGCAGCGCCTGGCTGCTGGTGCCGATGTCGCTGTCCGCGGCCGTCCTGCCGTGGGCGCGTGCGGCGAACTTCGGCCTCTTCTCGGTGTTCCAGACCCCGGTGATCCTGCTGATGCTCGACCTGACGCTGACCGACGACGCCGGGCTGGTCGCCGAGCGCCTCGTCGACACCCTGATCGGCTGCGCGATCGTGCTGGTGTTCGGCTACCTGCTCTGGCCGCAGACCTTCCGGGCGCAGCTCGGCCGGGCCCTGCACGACGCCACGGTGGCACTGGACCAGTTCGTGGAGGCCGCCTTCACCGGGAGTCCGGCCGACCGTCGCCGCGCCCGCCGGCGCAACTACCGAGCCCTCACCGAGCTGCAGACCCAGCTGCAGCGACGGCTGGCCGAGCCGCCGCCCGTCAGCACGCGCGCGGCGGCGTGGTGGCCGGTGATCGTCGCGCTGGAACGCACGTCGGACGCGGTGACCGAGGCCGTCATCGCCACCCGGGAGGGCGAGCCGGTGCCCGACCTCGCGCAGGTGGCGGTGCTGCGCCGCGCGATCCGCCGGCTGGAGGACGACGTCCGGGCGACCGGGACCACGGACGACGCGGAGCTCCACGCCGAGGGCGTGCTGGCACCGGTGGCCCGCGAGGTGGACACGGCCCGCCGGCTGCTCCGCGACAGCGCCCCGGGCCGGCGCTCGTTCCGCGGCCGGCGCTGAGCGCTCCGGTTGCCTCCTGCGCCGGAAGGCCCTGGGATGTGCCGGGTGCCGAGACACTCCCTGCCCACCCCACCGCCCGTGCCCACCCTCCCGCCGCTGTCCGGCCCTCCTCCCCCGGGCTCGCTCACCGTCCGGACCGACGACGGCGTCGACCTGCACGTCGAGCTGGACGGGGACCCGGACGCACCGCTGACCGTCGTGCTGTCGCACGGCTTCACCGCCCGGCTCGCGGAGTGGCAGCTGCAGCGGGCGGCGCTGGCGGACCGGGCCCGGCTGGTGCTCTGGGACCAGCGGGGGCACGGCCGCTCCGGCTGGACGCCGTTGACGCGGGCGACGATCGACCGCACCGGCCGCGACCTGGGGCAGGTGCTCGACGCCGTCGCGCCGACCGGCCCGGTGGTGCTCGCCGGGCACTCGATGGGCGGGATGAGCGTGCTGGCACTGGCCCGCCGGCGGCCCGAGCTGTTCGGCGACCGCGTCGTGGGGGTCTTCCTGCTGGCGACGTCGGCCGGCGGGCTGGTCGAGACCGGCGTGCTCGGCCGGCTGGTCGCGCTGATCCGGAGGACCGGCCTGCTCCCGCTCTACCTCCGCGGCGTGCAGCTCGTCGCCCCGGTGCTCGAGCGCTTCCGCTGGCGCGGCAGCCCCGTGGGCCGCTGGTTCACCCGCCGGCAGCTGTTCGGGCGCGACGACGCCGACCCGGCCCGGGTGGCCCTCGTCCAGCGACTGCTGGAGGAGACGCCGTACCCGGTGGTCGCGGCGTTCTACGCGACCTTCCTCGACCACGACGAGACCGCCGCGCTGGAGGTGCTGCGGCGGGTGCCGGTGACCGTCGTGGCGGCGACGCACGACCGGCTCACCCCGGTCGGGCACGCCCGGCGGATCGCCGAGGCCGTGGGCGCGGAGCTGGTGGTCGTCCCCGGCGCCGGCCACAGCGTGAACCTGACCCGCGCCGCCGTCGTCGACCGCGCCTTCCTGGAGCTGCTCGACCGGGTGGCCCAGGCCCCGAGGAGGGCCGGTTGAACGCGCCGCACGCGGGGCATGCGATTGTGGCCCCCGTCACGATCCCCATCTTGCAGTAACCCGGCGACACCCCTAATTTCAGCGGCCACGGACGACGTGGAACGGCCCCTCTCCGGAGCACCGGCACCGAGGGGCGGCGAGGAGCAGAACGTGGACCGGATGAGTGCGCTCGACAGCGGCTTCTACTTCGCCGAGAGCGAGAACACGCCCATGCACGTCGGGTCGGTGGCCGTCTTCGACGGCCCGGCACCGACCTACGGCGACGTGGTGCGGTTGCTGCTCAGCAAGCTCCCGATGGTCCCCCGCTACCGGCAGCGCGTGCGCGAGGTGCCGATGCAGCTCGGCCGGCCGATGTGGGTCGACGACGCGCACTTCCAGATCCTGTACCACGTCCGGCACACCGCGGTGCCCCGTCCGGGCAGCGACGAGCAGCTGCGCAACCTGGCCGGCCGGGTGCTGGGCCAGCGGCTGGACATGTCCAAGCCGCTGTGGGAGCTCTACCTGATCGAGGGCCTGCAGGACGACCGCTGGGCGATCATCTCCAAGGTCCACCACTGCATGGTCGACGGCGTCGCCGGCAGCGACCTGATGCAGCTGATGTTCGACCTCTCCCCCGACGCCACCCACGAGGCACCGCGCGACTGGACGCCGCAGCGGTCCCCCTCGGGCGCCGGCATGGTCGCCGGCGCGCTCGCCGAGGCCGTGACCCACCCCCTGCGCCAGGCCACCTCCCTGCCGGCGACCGGCGGCGCCGGACGCATCGCCAGGCAGGTCATCGACTCGGGCAGGTCCGTCGCCGCCACCCTCCCCTCGCTGGCCAAGCAGGCGCTCACGCCCACCGCCCGCTCGCTCAACGGGCCCATCGGGCCGCACCGCCGCTGGGCGTGGACCTCCGGTGACTTCGCCGAGCTCAAGGAGGTGCGCACCGCGCTGGGGGGCACCGTCAACGACGTCGTGCTCGCCGCGATCTCCACCGGCTTCCGCCACCTGCTCAAGGGCCGTGGCGAGCTGTCGTCGGAGAAGCTGGTGGTGCGGACGATGGTGCCGGTCTCGGTGCGGTCGGACAGCCAGCGCGGGAACCTGAACAACCAGGTCTCCTGCGTCTTCGTCGACCTGCCGGTCGGCGACCCGGACTCACTCTCCCGGCTGACCTCCATCCGCGGCCAGATGGACGAGTACAAGAAGGCGATGCAGGCCGTCGACGTGCCGTCGATCATCGGCATGGGCGACTACGTGGCGCCGACCCTGCTCTCCCTGGGCGTGCGCGCCGCGCTGACGGCCGGCCAGGTCTGGTGCCAGGCGGTGACGACGAACGTGCCGGGCCCGCCGATCCCGCTGTACGTGCTCGGCCGGCGGATGCGCTCGGCCTACGCCTACGTGCCCATCGCCGGCGGCACCCGCTGCTCGATCGGCATCTTCAGCTACCAGAACACGATGACCTTCGGGATCAACGCCGACTTCGACGCCTTCGCCGACGTCGACGTCCTCTCCGGCGGCATCCGCCGCGGCATCGAGGAGCTGCTGGAGCTCGCCCGTGCCGAGCAGGCGACGCCCGAGGTGGAGCAGCCGGCGCCGGCCGGGCCCGGCCACACGCCGCGCACGCGGCCGGCCTCCGCGGCGGCCCGGTGAGCCCGTCGAAGCAGCGCTCCGGGGGACGGCGCCGCAGCGGGGACCGCGACCTCACCGTCGCCGTCACCGGGCCCACCGGGACGTTCGGCGCCGGGCTGATGCCGCTGCTCCAGGACGACGACCGGATCGCCCGGGTCATCGGCATGGCCCGCCGCCCCTTCGATCCGGCCGAGCGCGGCTGGACGAAGATGGAGTACCGCCAGGGCGATGTCCGCGACCCCGACGCACTGCGCGAGGCGTTCGCCGACGCGGACGTCGTCGTCCACCTGGCGTTCCTGATCTCGGGCAACGCCTCGCGCGAGACCATCCGGGCGATCAACGTCGACGGCACGCTCAACGTCTTCCGCGCCGCGGCGGCGGCCGGCGCGCGCCGGTTCGTCTACGCCTCCTCGGTGGCCGCCTACGGGTTCCACGCCGACAACCCCGAGCTGATCGACGAGGACTGGCCGGTGCGCCCGGCCGCCCGGCTGTTCTACGCGCAGGAGAAGGCCGAGCTCGAGGACCTCCTGCACCGCGAGGCTGAGACCGCACCGGAGCTCGCGCTCTACCTGCTGCGCCCGCCCGTGGTGCTGGGCCCGAACGCCGTCGGGGCCAAGGACGTGCTCCCCGGCCCGCTCGCGCCACTGGGCAGGCTGCTGCTCGGCCGGCCGCGCCGGCTGCCCGTGCCGCTCCCGCTGCTCGTGCCGGAGCACCCGCTGCAGCTCGTGCACGAGGAGGACGTCGGCCGCGCGCTGCAGCTCTGCGTGGTCGGCGCGGGGCCTCCCGGGGCCTACAACATCGCCGGCGAGGGGGTCGTCACCGCCGCCGACGTCGCCCGCGAGTTCGGCGCGCTGCCCATCCGGCTGCCGGCCGGTCCGGGCCAGGCCGCCGCGCGTGCGGTGTCGCGGCTGCCGTTCCTGCCCCCGGTGGCCGAATGGGTGGAGGCCGCGAGCAGACCGGCCATCATGGACACCACCCGCGCCCGGGAGCAGCTGGGCTGGCGACCGCGCTACAGCGGCCTGGAAGCGCTGCGGGACACCCTCCGCGACCGGTCCTGACCCCCGGGCTCAGCTCCCGGCGGGAACGGCGCCGACCTCGGCCAGCCAGGGCAGCACCTCATCGGCCAGCCGTTCCGGGCACTGCAGCTGCGGCACGTGCCCGATCCCGTCGAGCTCGACGTACCGCCAGCCGGGGTGGCGACGGGCGACGTCCCGGGCGGCCTGCACGGGGATCAGCCGGTCCCGGTCGCCGTGCACCAGCAGCACCGGCCCGGTGATCCGCTCCATCGCCGTCCGGTAGCGCCGCGGGTCGGCGAGCTGCGCGAGGAGCGAGCGGGCGGCGGCGAGGTAGGCCTTGTCCATGCCCGCGTGGTCCTCGCGCTCCTCGAGCAGCGTCACGGAGCGGTCGATGACCGAGGGAGGGAGCGTGTCGGGGTCCACACCGACGAGGCGCAGCACCTCCCGGACCCGCTGCAGCGGCGTCTGCCGCGCCCGGCGCAGCCACAGGAAGCGCTCCCCGAGCACGGGCATCGCGTAGAGCGCGAACATGGCGGCGACCAGCGGGTCCAGCGAGCGCCGCGGGCCCGGCACGGCGGGGTCGAGCAGGACCAGCCCGCTCACCGCCTCGGGGTGCTGGGCCTTCTCGAGGATGGAGATCATCCCGCCCATCGAGTTGCCGACCAGCACGGCCGGCTCCCCGGCCACCTCCAGCAGGAAGCGGTGCAGCACCTCGACGTTGGCGTGCACCGTCGCCCGGCGGCCGCCGGGCTCGCTGCGACCGAACCCCGGCAGGTCGATGGCCAGGACCCGGGCGTGCGGCCGGAGCAGCGGCGCGAACGTGTCCCAGTTCAGGTGCGAGCCGCCGAGACCGTGGACGAGCACCACCCGCGGTGCGTCGTCCGGGCCGCCGAAGTCGACGTAGTGCACCGGCCCGTCGAGGTCCACCGTCCGGCTCTCCCCCGGCATCTCCTGCTCCGCTGTCACGCCCGTCCGTCCTCTCCGCCGATCCCGCCACCAGCAACGGTCGCACGACCGCCTGCGCGACGGCCGGGCGCCGGTTGCGCTGCAGCTGGGGTCCGCCGTGCCGATATGACCCAGGACACAGTTCGGCAACGCTCGCATTGCCATCCGATGACCGGGGTGTGAGCTGGGACTCACGCTGGTACTTGCCTGTGCAACGACGTAACAGGAGGTCGACGTGGCACGACAGACGCACGCCGGACCGGCGCTCCCGCTCTACCTGAGCGAGCCCGGCCGCGCAGTGGCCGACTACGGCCTCTATCTCGCCACCCGGCCGCTCACCCCGCGACTGCCCAAGGGCGACGGTCACCCCGTGCTCGTCCTGCCCGGCCTCCTGGCCGACGACGTGTCGACCGCGGCCCTGCGCCGCACGCTGCGCCGGCTGGACTACCGCGTCCACGGGTGGGGGCTGGGTCGCAACATCGGCCCGACCGCGCAGTGCGTGAACGGACTCCGGGACAAGCTCGACTACCTGCACGGCCGGTACCGGCGTCCCGTCACGATCATCGGCTGGAGCCTGGGCGGCATCTTCGCCCGCGACCTCGCCCGGACCTCCCCCGCGAAGGTCCGCCAGGTGGTCACCCTGGGCAGCCCGTTCCGGCTGACCAGCTACGACCAGACGCGCGCCGCGAAGGTCTTCGACCGGTACTCGCACCTGCACGTGGAGCAGCGGGCGCTGCCGCTGGAGCCGGACGGCGTGCCGTTGCCGGTCCCGGCCACCTCGATCTACTCCCACTACGACGGCATCGTGCACTGGCAGACCTGCCTGGACACCCCGGGCGAGCGCTGCGAGAACATCGCGGTGACCGCCAGTCACCTCGGGCTCGGGCACCACCCGGCCGCCATCTGGGCCGTCGCCGACCGTCTGGCGCAGCCCGAGGGCACGTGGGCGCCCTTCCAGGCACCCCGGTTCCTCCGTCCGGCCTTCCCGAAGCCCGCGGAGCCGCAGCCCTGCTCGCCGGCCGACGCCGTGGCGGACTCCGCCGCCTGAGGGTCCGCCTCCCCGCAGGCCGCCGGACCGGGGGTGCCATCCTCGGCGGGTGACCACCCCTCGCGGCCGACGCTGGGAGGAGCTCCTCGACTGGCCGCTCACCGTGGCCTCGGTGGTGTTCCTGACCGCCTACGCCTGGCCGATCCTCGATCCCGACCTCGACCGCTCGTGGCGGCTCCTCTGCGAGGTCCTGACCTGGATCACCTGGACCGCCTTCGCCGTCGACTACGTGGTCCGGCTGGCGCTGGCCGCCGACCGCCCGAGGTTCGTGCGGACCAACCTGATCGACCTGGCGGTCGTCGTCCTGCCGCTGCTGCGTCCCCTGCGCCTGCTCCGGCTGGTGACGGTGCTGCGCGTCCTCGACCGCTACGCCGGTGGGGCGCTGCGCGGGCGCGTGCTCACCTACGTGGGGTCGGCGACGGCGCTGGTGATGTTCCTCGCCGCCCTGGCCCTGCTGGACGCCGAGCGCAACCACCCCGAGGCGAACGTGACCGACTTCCCCGACGCCCTGTGGTGGGCGTTCGCCACCGTGACCACGGTCGGCTACGGGGACCGTTTCCCGGTGACGGGCACGGGCCGCGCCATCGCCGCCGGGCTGATGCTGGTCGGCATCGCCCTGCTCGGCACGGTCACCGCGGCGGTCGCCTCCTGGCTGGTGGAGAAGGTCCAGCAGGCCGACGAGGCGTCCGAGGCGGTCACCCGCCGCGACATCGCCGCGCTGACCGCCGAGGTCGCCGCGCTCCGCGCCCAGCTGTCGGCCGACCGCGACCCGGGGCAGGACGCGGCACCGGCTCCCCCGGCGCACGACGGAGGCGGGTCGGCCCGGTAACACCTGCGTGCCGGTCTCCGGTGGGCGCGGCAGGGTTCGAACCTGCGACCGCTCGCTTGTAAGGCGAGAGCTCTACCGCTGAGCTACGCGCCCGGCGCGCCCAGGGTAGAGACCCGGGCGCCCGGCGGGTCAGGCCGCCAGCTGCGCGACCGCGTCCTTCCAGCCGGACTGCTGGCGGGCGTCGCCGGGCCCGTTCACCTCGGCGAAGGCGACGGTCCCCCCGGCGTCGACCAGGAAGGTGCCGCGCACCGCCATGCCGGCCTTGTCGTTGAAGACGCCGTAGGCCTGGGCCGTGGCCCCGTGCGGCCAGAAGTCCGACAGCAGCGGGAAGTCGAAGCCCTCCTGGGCCTTGAACGCCTTGAGGCTGAACACCGGGTCGGTGCTCACGGCGAGCACCCGCACGCCGGCGTCGGTGTAGTTGGCCAGCTCGTCGCGCAGCTGGCACAGCTCGCCGGTGCAGATGCCGGAGAAGGCGAACGGGTAGAAGACCAGCAGCACGGGCGTGCCCCGCAGATCGGCGAGGCCCACGACCTGCTTGTCCTGGTCGGGAAGGCTGAACTCGGGAGCGGCGTCGCCGACGGAGAGCGTCATGCCCCCGATCGTGCCGTACGCGCTACCGGCGGCTGCGCGCGGTCTTCGGGCTGACCAGGCGGATGCCCGACCAGTCCTTGGCCGCGGAGACGCTGCTGGTCTGCTGCAGACCCGCCGTGGGGGCGACCTCGGTGACGTCGCCGGGCTCCACGTGGCCGGGGCGGCCGGACTTGGGCACGAGCAGCCAGACGACGCCGTCCTCGCCGAGGGAGGTGATGGCGTCGGTCAGCGCGTCGAACAGGTCGCCGTCGTCCTCACGCCACCACAGCACGACGACGTCGGCCACCTCGTCGGTGTCCTCGTCCACCATCTCGCTGCCCGAGAGCTCGATGATGGCGTCGCGCAGGTCCTCGTCGGCGTCCTCGTCCCAGCCGAGCTCCTGCACGACCATGCCCGGCTTGATGCCCAGCCGGGCCGCCATGCCGGCGCTGTCGACGCTCATCCGTACTGCTCCTCCATGGGTGGACCTGCTGCTGATCGCTCGTGGGATGGATGGTGCCCTGCCTGCGGGCCGTCCGCTCGGGGACGCGTCACGGGCGTGCGCACCGGTGCCGGCGCGGACGTTCGTCCCCGGCGACGCGAGGGCGGACGGGCACGGACACGACCGGCGGGAGAGCTCCCCGCTGCCTGGCCATGTCACCCCTCTCGTCCCCCCGCAGTGCGGGGCTCCCGTGCGGGCCCGTTCCACCGGGCCACGTGGGCGGAAGCGTAGGGCATGACCGCCACGAAGCAAGACTCGCCGACCCAGGGACACCCCGCTCCCCCGTCGACGCGCACCGCGGAGGAGGTCCGGAACGTGACGGGCGGCTCGCCCAGGGGAGACCATGGGGGCATGAGCGCACAGCAGTCGGACGGCGACCCCGCCCGCGACACAGGCGCACCCCGCGCGGTCATCACCGACGGGCTGCCCAGCCAGCTTCCGGACATCGATCCGGAGGAGACGCAGGAGTGGATGGACTCCCTCGACGCGGTCGTCGGCCACGCGGGCCGCGAGCGCGCCCGCTACCTCATGCTGCGGCTGCTCGAGCGCAGCCGCGAGCAGCAGGTCGGCGTCCCAGCGCTGCGCAGCACCGACTACCTCAACACCATCCCGCCGGCACGCGAGCCCTGGTTCCCCGGTGACGAGGACGCCGAGCGCCGCATCCGCGCCTACATCCGTTGGAACGCCGCGATCATGGTGCACCGCGCGCAGCGGCCCGGGATCGGCGTCGGCGGGCACATCTCCTCCTACGCGAGCTCGGCCTCGCTCTACGAGGTCGGCTTCAACCACTTCTTCCGCGGCAAGGACCACCCCGGCGGCGGCGACCAGATCTGGTTCCAGGGGCACGCCTCCCCCGGCATCTACGCCCGGGCCTTCCTCGAGGGCCGGCTGACCGAGGAGCAGCTGGACGGCTTCCGGCAGGAGGTCAGCCACCCCGGCGGCGGGCTGTCGAGCTACCCGCACCCGCGGCTGATGCCGGACTTCTGGGAGTTCCCCACCGTCTCCATGGGCCTGGGCGGGATGAACGCGATCTACCAGGCGCGGTTCAACCGCTACCTGCACGACCGCGGCATCAAGGACACCTCCGACCAGCACGTCTGGGCGTTCCTCGGCGACGGCGAGATGGACGAGCCGGAGTCGCTCGGCACGATCGGGCTGGCCGCCCGCGAGGAGCTGGACAACCTCACCTTCGTCGTCAACTGCAACCTGCAGCGCCTGGACGGCCCGGTGCGCGGCAACGGCAAGGTCATCCAGGAGCTGGAGTCCTTCTTTCGCGGCGCCGGGTGGAACGTGATCAAGGTGATCTGGGGCCGGGAGTGGGACCCGCTGCTGGCCGCTGACCGCGACGGCGCCCTGGTCAACCTGATGAACCAGACGCCGGACGGCGACTACCAGACCTACAAGGCCGAGGACGGCGCCTTCGTGCGCGAGCACTTCTTCGGCCGCGACCCGCGCACCCGCAAGCTCGTCGAGAGCATGAGCGACAAGGAGATCTGGGGTCTGTCCCGCGGCGGGCACGACTACCGCAAGGTCTACGCGGCGTTCAAGGCCGCGCAGGAGCACAAGGGCCAGCCGACGGTCATCCTGGCCAAGACGATCAAGGGCTGGACGCTGGGCAGCCACTTCGAGGGCCGCAACTCCACCCACCAGATGAAGAAGCTGACCGCCGAGGACCTCGCCCTCTTCCGCGACCGGCTCTACCTGGACATCCCCGACTCCGCGCTGGACAAGACCCTGCCGCCCTACTACCGGCCCGATCCCGACTCCGACGAGATGCAGTACATGCTCGAGCGGCGGCGGGCCCTGGGCGGCGCGGTGCCGCGCCGGCGCGCGGAGTTCAAGACCCTCAAGGCGCCCGAGGACAAGGCGCTCGACATCCTCCGCAAGGGCTCGGGCAAGCAGGAGGTGGCGACGACGATGGCGTTCGTCCGCCTGCTCAAGGAGCTGCTCAAGGACGACGAGATCGGCCCGCGCCTGGTGCCGATCATCCCCGACGAGGCCCGCACCTTCGGGCTGGATTCGCTCTTCTCCAGCCACAAGATCTACAACCCGGGGGGCCAGCGGTACACCTCGGTCGACCGCGAACTGATGCTGGCCTACAAGGAGTCCGAGCAGGGCGTGATCCTGCACGAGGGCATCAACGAGGCGGGCTCGACCGCGTCGTTGACCGCCGTCGGCACGTCGTACGCCACGCACGGCGAGCCGATGATCCCGATCTACATCTTCTACTCGATGTTCGGGTTCCAGCGGACCGGTGACAGCTTCTGGGCCGCCGCCGACCAGATGACCCGCGGCTTCGTCCTGGGCGCCACCGCGGGGCGGACGACGCTCAACGGCGAGGGGCTGCAGCACGAGGACGGGCACTCGCTGCTGCTGGCGCACACCAACCCGGCGGTGGTGTCCTACGACCCGGCGTTCTCCTTCGAGCTCGCCCACATCACCCGCGACGCCCTGGTCCGGATGTACGGCGACGACCCGGGCGCACCGCTGGGCGGCTCCCGCTCCCCCGACGTCATGTACTACCTGACCGTCTACAACGAGCCCTTCGTCCAGCCGGCCGAGCCCGAGGACCTCGACGTCCAGGGCGTGCTGGCCGGCATGTACCGCTACGCGGAGGGCCCGCGGGCCGACGACGGCGAGCCCGGCGAGGTCAAGGCGCAGCTGCTGGCCTCGGGGGTGGCGGTGCCCTGGGCACTGCGCGCGCAGGAGCTGCTGGCGCAGGACTGGGGGGTGTCGGCCGACGTCTGGTCGGTGACCTCGTGGGGCGAGCTGCGCCGGCAGGCCGACGCGGTCACCGAGCACAACTTGCTCCACCCGGAGGAGGACCCGCAGACGCCGTACGTCACCCAGCGGCTGTCGCAGACGACCGGGCCGGTGATCGCGGTGTCGGACTGGATGCGCGCCGTGCCCGACCTGATCGCGCCGTACGTGCCCGGTGGGCTGAGCTCGCTCGGCACCGACGGGTTCGGCCTGTCCGACACCCGTCCGGCACTGCGCCGGCACTTCCACGTGGACGCCGAGTCGATCGTCGTCCGCACGCTGGCCTCGCTGGCCGACGAGGGGCAGGTCGACCGCGCGCGGGTGAAGGAGGCCGTGGAGAAGTACCGGATCCGCGACGTCGACGCCGCTCCGGCCGACGACCGGAGCGACCCGAGCCCCGCGACCTGAGCGAGGGCCCTGGACGCGCTCAGCCGCGCAGCGCGTCCAGGGCCATCCGCGCGTAGAGGGCGACGCCGGCGGGCAGCGCCTCCTCGTCGAACACCACCAGGTTCGAGTGGTTGGCGGGGGCGTCCCCCAGATCGACGCCCGGCGGGCAGGCGCCGAGGAAGGCCATCGCGCCGGGCACCTGCTCCAGCACGTAGGAGAAGTCCTCGGCGCCCATGACCGGCGCCGGGGCCGCCACCGCGGCCGGCGTCCCGAGCAGCTGCCCCGCGGTCTGCAGCACCCGGGCGGCGACGCCGGCGTCGTTCACCGTCACCGGGTAGCCCGCGGTGTGCTCGAACACCAGCGTCATCTCGTGCGCCGCAGCGACATGCGTGGCGACCCGCTGCACGGCGGCGACGACGTCCCGCCGGCGCTCCGCCGACAGCGTGCGGATCGTGCCCTCAAGGAAGGCGATCTCCGGGATGACGTTGTCCCGGGAGCCCGCCGCGATGTGGGCGACCGTGACCACCGCGGGGTCGAAGACGTCGACGCGGCGGGTGACCATCGACTGCAGGGCGAGCACGATCTCGGCCGCCACCGGGACCGGGTCGGCGGCGCTGTGCGGCATCGAGGCGTGGCCGCCGCGGCCGCGCACGGTCATGCGCCACTGGTCGGCCGCGGCCATCATCGGCCCCGGCCGCACGTGGACGGTGCCGCTGGGCAGGTTCGAGATGATGTGCATGGCGAACGCGCCGCTCACCGGCGCCTCCGGGACGACGCCGAGCAGGCCCTCGTCGAGCATGTACCGGGCGCCGTGCAGGCCCTCCTCCCCCGGCTGGAACATGAGCACGACCTGGCCGGCGATCTCGTCGCGGCGCTCCGCGAGCAGCCGGGCGGCGCCGACCAGCATGGCCACGTGGGTGTCGTGCCCGCAGGCGTGCATCGCGCCGGGGATCTCCGAGGCGAACGGCAGACCGGTGTCCTCGTGCACCTGGAGGGCGTCCATGTCGGCGCGCAGCAGGTAGGTGGGACCGGGCCGCGCCCCGCGGAGGACGCCGACGACGGAGCTCACCGCCGTCCCGGTCGTCACCTCGACCGGCAGCTCGGCCAGCGCCTCCAGGACGGTCGCCTGCGTCTGCGGCAGCTTCAGGCCGATCTCCGGCCGCCGGTGCAGACGACGACGCAGGTCGATGGTGCGGTCGGCGTCGTCGTGCGCGGCGGTGAGCAGGTCGGAGGCGGCGGTCGACATGGCTCCCACTCTCACCCACGGCCGGGGCCGGTGCACACCCCTAGGGCCGGTCGTCGGCCCAGGCCGGGCGGCCGGTCTCCAGCTGCCACACCAGCAGGGTCTCCCTCTCCGCCGGCACGACGGGACCGCCGCCGTGGCCGACGACGGTCGTCGCGGTACCGGCCCGGAGCAGCAGCCCCGCGGGCACGTCGACCGGGACGCCGGGCGCCGCCCGCGCCACCCACAGCTCGGCGTCGGGACGGTCCAGCCCGACCCGGCCGGTGACGCCGCGGCGTACCTCGTGGGAGGGCTCGGCGGTCGGCCGGGCGGGCCGCAGGTAGCACTGCAGGACCCGGGCGCCCTCGTCGCCGGCCGCCTCGTCGTGGACCAGACCGGTGCCCGCCCGCAGCACCGCCACGTCGCCGGTCGCCATGCGGGCGCCGGCGCCCCACCGGTGGCGCAGCGCGCCGGCCAGCACCACGGCGACGACGTCGACGCGCGCGTGCTCGTGGGTGCCGTAGCTCTGCCCGGGCGCCAGCCGGTCGTCGGACACCCGCAGCAGCGGGCCCAGCGAGCCGTCGTCGGGGGCGAGCACGGTGCGCTGCTCCGGTCCGGTCACGCCGGTTCCTCCCGTCCGGCCGGCAGCACCCCGAGGGCCAGCGCGGTGAGCAGCGTCCAGCCCACCCCGAGCGCCCAGCCGGCCAGCACGTCGGAGAGGTAGTGGACGCCGAGCCACATCCGGGTGAGACCGACCAGCGCGACCAGCAGCACGCCGAGCGCCGTCCAGACCTGCCGTGCACCCGGTGCCAGCGCGGGCCAGGCCAGCAGCAGGCCGACCGCGACCAGGGTCGCGATGCCCGAGGAGTGACCGCTCGGGAAGCTGAGCGAGTCGTACCGCGCGCCGCCGTCGTCGAAGGCCGGGCGCACCCGGCCGAAGAAGTCCTTGAGCGCTGCCGTCACGGGGGCGACCAGCACCGCCGCGGCGAGCACCCACAGCACCGTCCGCCAGGCCCGCCGGCGGACCAGCCAGATCAGCACCGGCACCGCCACGACGAACCGGAACCAGGACAGCCCGGGTGCGGTGAGGACCTCGAGCAGCAGGTCCAGCCCGCGGCTCCGGTCGTCCCCGGCGTAGACCGCCTCGCTCGCCCCGGCGTCGACCGCCTGCTGGGGCCCGAATCCGGTGCGCACCCCGACGCCGAGCACCGCCAGCACCGCGGCGCAGACGGCGAGGGCCCCGACGGCCCTGGACGGGGCACGGCTGCGGGTGACGGTCGTGCCACCGTCCGGGGGAACGCTCACGGTCCTACTCTCCCCGACACGCCCCGCACGTGACACGCTGACGCGGTGAGGAGCCGGGTGATCGACCGCCCGAGCGCGGCCACCCTCCGGCGGCTCGAGCGCTCGTCGGGTGCGCTGGCCACCCAGGCCGTGGCCCGCATGGACGACGAGCTGTCCTGGTTCCGCGCGATGCCGGCCGACCAGCGCTCGTGGGTCACGCTGGTCGCGCAGGCGGGCCTGGCCTCCCTGGTCGAGTGGTGCCGCGACCCCGGCCGGCCGCCGCGGCTGACCGGCGAGGTCTTCGGCGCCGCACCCCGCGAGCTGGTCCGGGTCGTCGCGCTCAAGCAGACCGTCGACCTCATCAAGGTGACCGTGGAGACCCTCGAGGACCACGTGGCCTCCGTCGCCGAGCCCGGGGACGAGGAGATGCTCCGGCTGGCCGTGCTGCAGTTCAGCCGGGAGGTCGCCTTCGCCACCGCGCACGTGTACGCCAGCTTCGCGGAGAGCCGCGGCGCGTGGGACGCCCGGCTCGAGGCGCTGCTCGTCGACGCCCTCGTGCGGAGCGAGCGCTCGGAGGAGCTCGCCGGCCGCGCCGCGGCCCTGGGCTGGTCGGCGATGAGCCCGGTGACGGTGGTCGTCGGCCCCACCCCCGACGGGGCGGCCGACCCGCACGCCGCCGTCCGCCGGGCCGCCCGCGCACTGCGCAGCGAGGTGCTGGTCGGCGTGCACGCCGACCAGCTGGTCGTCGTCCTGGGCGGGCACGACGACCTGCCCTCGGTCGTGGCCCGCGTGGCCGAGGAGTTCGGTCCCGGCCCCGTCGTCTCCGGTCCGGTCGTGGAGGGCCTCGGCCGCGCCGGCGAGTCGGCGACCGCGGCGCTGGCCGGCCTGCGCGCGGCCCGGGCGTGGCCGGAGGCGCCGCGTCCGGTGACCGCCGACGCCCTGCTTCCCGAGCGGGCGCTCGACGGCGATCCCCTGGCGCGGGCGGCGCTCCGCGACGAGGTCGCCGGGCCGCTGCACGCCGCCGGCAGCGGGGTGCTGGAGACGGTGCGCGCGGTGCTCGGCAGCGGCGGCAACCTGGAGGCCACTGCCCGGGCGATCTTCGTCCACCCCAACACCGTGCGGTACCGGCTCAAGCGGGCCGCCGAGCTCACCGGGCTGTCGGCCACCGACCCGCGGGGCGGCTGGACCCTCCAGGTGGCGCTGGCCTTGGCCCACCTCGACAGGGACCGCTCCCTCTGGGACTGAGACCCGTGTGGTTCCCACCACGTAACCAGGCCATTCCGGCCCGTACCGCCGCCTGTTTTGGAGGAACCCTCCAAAGATCACCTGTGTGCTTTCGTGCCGCGCACCACCGCGGCGGACGGCGGACTTTGGCACGGTGAGGAGGTGCTCGCCGTCCTCGCCCCCGGTCAGGGTGCCCAGAAGCCCGGAATGCTCACCGACTGGCTGGAGCTCCCCGGAGCCGAGTCGTTCTTCCGCTGGGCCGGCGCCGTCGCCGACGCCGATCTGCTGACGCTGGGCACCGAGGGCGACGCCGAGGCCATCGCCGACACCGCGGTCACCCAGCCGCTGGTGGTCGCCATGAGCCTGTTCGTCGCCCGCGAGCTGGGCGGGCTCCCCGGGCCGGTCGCGCACACCCCCTACGCGGGGCGGGACGTCGTCATCGCCGGGCACAGCGTCGGCGAGCTGACCGCCGCGGCGCTCGCCGGTGTGCTCAGCGTCGAGGCCGCGATCGCGCTGACCGCCGTCCGCGGCCGCGCCATGGCCGCCGCCTGTGCCCAGACGCCGACCGGGATGTCCGCCGTCCTCGGGGGCGATCCCGCCGAGGTCCTCGCCTCGCTCGAGCGGCACGGCCTTGCGCCGGCCAACCTCAACGGCGCCGGGCAGGTCGTGGCCGCCGGTCCCCTCGAGGGCCTGGCCGCCCTCAAGGCCGACCCGCCCGCGAAGGCGCGGGTCATGCCGCTGTCGGTCGCCGGCGCGTTCCACACCCCCTTCATGGCCTCGGCCCGCGAGCAGCTTGAGGGCCTGGTCGACGGGCTGACGCCGATGGACCCCAGCCGCCTGCTGCTCTCCAACGCCGACGGCGCGGCGGTGAGCTCGGGCGCCGAGGCCCTGCGGCGCCTGGTCACCCAGGTGACCAGCCCGGTCCGGTTCGACGCCTGCCTGGCCACGCTGCGGGACCTCGGCGTCACCGCGGTCCTCGAGCTGCCGCCGGCCGGCGCGCTGGCCGGGCTGGCCAAGCGCGAGTGGAAGGGCGCCGGCATCGAGATCCTGGCGGTGAGCAGCCCCGCCGATCTCGACCGCGCCCGGCAGCTGATCGCCGCCGAGCGCGGCCGCGCGGAGGCGGAGCACTTCCCCGACTGGCGCGTGGTGGTCGCACCTGCTCGCGGCACGGTGAGCCCCGCGGAGGTCGCCGAGGGCTCGCACCTGCCGGCCGGGACCCCGCTGGGCTGCATCCGCGGCCGGCGCGAGGAGGTCAACGTGTCCGCGGCCTACGACGGGGTGCTGGCCGAGTGGCTGGTGCACGAGGGCGACCTCGTCGACGCCGGCGACCCGATCGCCCGTCTCTACCCGGAGGTGTCCGCGTGACGAGTCTCAGGACGGTTCCGGGCGCTCCGGGCGCCCGCATCCTCGGCCTCGGGAGCTACCGCCCGCGCCGCCGCGTGACCAACGACGAGCTCGCGCAGGTCATGGAGACCAACGACGAGTGGATCCAGAGCCGGGTCGGGATCGCCGAGCGCCGCTGGGCCGACGACGACGAGACCCTCGTCGAGATGGCCACGGCCGCCGGCGGCAAGGCCATCGCCGCCAGCGGTCTGGCGCCGGACGAGATCGACCTGGTCGTCCTGGCCAGCGCCAGCCTGCGGCAGCCCATCCCCGGCATCGGCCCGCAGGTGGCACACCGCCTGGGCATCCCCCGCCCGGGCGCGCTGGACCTCAACGCCGGGTGCGCGGGCTTCTGCTACTCCCTCGGCCTGGTCTCCGACGCCATCCGGTCGGGCTCGGCGCGCAACGCCATCGTCGTCGGGGTCGAGCGGCTCAGCGACGTCACCGACATGACCGACCGGTCGACCGCGGTGATCTTCGCCGACGGGGCCGGGGCGGCGGTCGTCGGCCCGTCCGACGAGCCGGGCATCGGCCCGGTCGCCTGGGGCAGCGACGGCGACCAGCACTCCGCGATCGAGATCGCCGCCGGCAGCCAGTTCATGACCATGGCCGGGCAGGCGGTGTACCGCTGGGCCACGACCAGGCTCACCGAGGCGCTGACCCAGGCGATGGACCGCGCCGGGGTCACCGCCGCGGACATCGACGTGTTCGCGCCGCACCAGGCCAACCTGCGGATCATCGAGTCGATGAGCAAGCGGCTGGGCTTCGGCGAGAAGACCGTCATCGCCCGCGACATCGTGCGCTCGGGCAACACCTCGGCCGCCTCCATCCCGCTGGCCCTCGGCGCGCTGATGGAGTCCGGCGAGGCGAAGTCGGGCGACCTCGCCCTGGTCCTCGGCTACGGCGCCGGCCTGACCTACGCCGGTCAGGTCCTGCGGCTGCCGTGAGGCCACCCCGGAGCGCTCCCGCTCCCCACAGTTGCCGGGACACCTGGTCCCGGACGTCGACGACCGCCCCGCACCGGGGCGCCGTCCCATCCGAGAGAGAGGACCACCCCGCGTGAGCAGCACCCAGGAGATCCAGTCCGGCCTGGCCGAGATCCTGGAGGAGGTCGCCGGCGTGACCCCTGCCGACGCCACCCCCGAGAAGTCGTTCACCGAGGACCTCGACGTCGACTCCCTGTCGATGGTCGAGATCGCCACGGCGGTCGAGGACAAGTTCGGCGTCGCGATCCCCGACGACGAGCTCGGCAACATCAAGACCGTCGGCGACGCCATCAGCTACATCGAGAAGAACCAGGGCTGACCCAGCCGACCCCCGGTCGCCCGACCCCGCTCCAGGAGGAACAGCCATGAGCACGTCCGACGTCGTCGTCACCGGCCTCGGGGCCACCACGCCCCTGGGCGGCGACGTGTCCAGCACCTGGGACGCGCTGCTCGCCGGGCGGTCGGGGGTCAGCCGCATCACCGACGACTGGATCAAGGAGTACCCGGCCCAGCTCGTCGCCCGCCTGTCCACCGAGCCCTCCGAGCAGCTGGACCGGGTGCGCGCCCGCCGGCTCGACCGCAGCCAGCAGGTCGCCGTCGTCGCCGCCGAGGAGGCGTGGCGCGACTCCGGCGCGGGCGAGGCCGGGGTCGATCCGCTGCGGATCGCCGTCGTCATGGGCACCGGCATCGGTGGGGCGCTGACCCTGCTCGGCCAGGACGACGTCCTGGAGGAGAAGGGCCCGAAGCGGGTCTCCCCCTTCACCATTCCGATGCTCATGCCCAACGGGCCGGCTGCCGCGGTGGGGCTCTCGATCGGGGCGAAGGGCGGCGTGCACGCGCCGGTCAGCGCCTGCGCGTCGGGGGCGGAGGCCATCCGCTGGGGCCTGGACCTGCTGCGCTTCGACCGCGCCGACGTCGTCCTCGTCGGCGGGACCGAGGCGTGCGTGCACCCGCTGCCCATGGCGGGCTTCGCCGCGATGCGGGCGATGTCCACCCGCAACGACGAGCCCGAGCGCGCCTCCCGCCCGTTCGACAAGGGCCGGGACGGCTTCGTGCTCGGGGAGGGCGCGGCCGCGCTGGTGCTGGAGCGCGCCGACTCGGCCACGGCCCGGGGGGCACGCATCCACGCCCGCCTGGCCGGCGCCGCCGGCACCGCCGACGGCTACGACCTGGTCGCCCCGCACCCGGAGGGCGAGGGTGCGTCCCGGGCCATCTCCGCCGCCCTCCGCGACGCCGGCCTCACCCCGGCCGACGTCGGGCACGTGAACGCCCACGCCACCTCGACCCCGGTCGGCGACACCGCCGAGGCCGCCGCCATCCGCTCCGCCATCGGCGACCACGTGCTGGTCAGTGCCACCAAGAGCCAGACCGGCCACCTGCTGGGTGCCGCCGGGGCGCTGGAGTCGGTGTTCACGGTCCTCGCGCTGCGCGAGCAGGTCGTGCCGGCGACGGCGAACCTCGACGACCCGGACGACGACGCCAACGTGCAGGCCCTCGACATCGTGCGTTCGGAGCCTCGACGCACCACCCTCACCGCCGCGGTCAACGATTCGTTCGGCTTCGGCGGCCACAACATCGCGCTGGTCTTCACGACCGCCTGAGGGCGACCGCGTTCCAGCACCCCTTCCGTGGAGGTCCCGTGACGACAACGTCCGCCGCCCCGCTCCTCACCGCACCGGACCCGCGCGACCCCGAGGACCGCCTGTCGCGGTTCTTCGATCCGGGGTCCATGGAGCTGCTGGCCGCGCGCGACACCTCCGGCGTCCTGGCCGCGCGCGGTCGGGTGTCCGGGAGCCCCGCGATCGCCTTCTGCACCGACGCCACGGTCATGGGCGGCGCGATGGGGGTCGACGGCTGCCGGCACATCGTCGACGCGATCGACACCGCGCTGCGCGAGCGGGTGCCGGTCGTCGGTATCTGGCACTCCGGCGGCGCCCGGCTGGCCGAGGGCGTCACCGCCCTGCACGCGGTGGGCGAGGTGTTCGCCGCGATGGTGCGGTCCTCCGGCCGCATCCCGCAGATCTCGGTCGTCCTCGGGGCAGCCGCCGGAGGTGCGGCCTACGGACCGGCGCTCACCGACGTGGTGATCATGGGTCCGGCCGGCCGGGTGTTCGTCACCGGGCCCGACGTCGTCCGGTCGGTCACCGGGGAGAACGTCGACCAGGAGACGCTCGGCGGACCCGACACCCACGGACGCCGCTCCGGCGTCGTGCACGTGGTCACCGACTCCGAGCCCGCGGCGCTGGAGACGGCGCGGCAGGCGGTGGACCTGCTGGCCGCGCAGGGGTCGTTCGCCCCCGCCGCCGACGAGCCCGACGTCGACCTCAAGGCCCTGCTGCCGGAGCAGCCGCAGCGCGCCTACGACGTCAAGCCGTCGATCACGGCGCTGCTGGACGAGCCGGGCCTGGAGCTGCACCCGCGGTTCGCCCCGAACGTCGTCACCACGCTCGGCCGGCTCGCCGGGCGCACGGTCGGGGTCATCGCCAACAACCCGATCCGGTTGGGTGGCTGCCTGGACTCGGCGTCGGCGGAGAAGGCCGCCCGCTTCGTGCGCATGTGCGACGCCTTCGGGGTGCCGCTCGTCGTGCTCGTCGACGTGCCCGGATACCTGCCCGGCGTGGGCCAGGAGTGGGACGGCGTCGTGCGGCGGGGCGCGAAGCTGCTGCACGCCTTCGCCGAGGCCGTGGTGCCGCGGGTGACCCTGGTGACCCGCAAGTCCTACGGCGGCGCCTACATCGCGATGAACTCCCGCTCGCTCGGTGCGACCGCGGTGTTCGCCTGGCCCGGGGCCGAGGTCGCCGTCATGGGGGCCAAGGCGGCGGTCGGCATCCTGCACCGCAAGAAGCTGGCCGCGGCCCAGCCCGGCGAGCGCGAGGCCCTGCACGCCCAGCTGGCCGAGGAGCACGAGCGGATCGCCGGCGGCGTGAACCGGGCCGTGCAGATCGGCGTCGTGGACGAGGTCGTGGACCCCGCCCACACCCGGCGCCGGCTGATCACGGCGCTGGCCGCCGCTCCGCACGGACGCGGGGCACACGGCAACATCCCGCTCTGAGGCCCGAGGTCGGCGCGCCGGCCCCGGGAGCACGGAGATGATCGTCCGGGCGCCGCTTCCCCGACGGCGCCCGAACGATCGGTTCCAGGCTACGACGCGACCGGCTCGGGAGCCGAGCGGTCGTGTTCGTTCCGAGACCTGAGCCCGACTAGACGACCTGGTGCAGCCAGGTGACCGGGCTGCCGTCGCCGGCGTGCCGGTAGACCTCGAGGTCGGCATCCCAGGCCGCCCCGAGCAGCTGGTCGACGCCGTGCCGGAAGGCCTCGCTGGACGACGCCGTCGCCGCGAGGTGCCGCAGCTGCTGCTCGCTGATCATGATGTCGCCGTTGGCGCTCGTCGGCGCACGGAAGACACCGTGGCCGGGCACGTAGGACATGCGCTCGCCGTCGTTGCCGTGGCTGGCTTCCTCGGTGACCTCGAAGCGCAGCATCGGCCACTGCCGCAGGGCAGCCACCAGCCGGGCACCTGTTCCGGGTGAACCGGTCCAGGCGACCTCGGCACGGTAGGCACCGTGCGCCGCGGGCTGCTCGTCCCACGTCAGGGAGACCGGCGCGCCGACGACGCGCTCGAGCGCCCACTCGACATGCTGGCAGAGCGCTTTCGGGCACGCGTGCACGAAAACGACACCCTGGGTTGACCGTCGCTGCACGGGGCACCTCCATCGACTCGATCGGTCTCGTCTTCCCCTACGGACCCATCGATTCGGTGACGCGCTGTGTTCGGCAGTGGCGGAGCAGGGCTACCGGGAACAGTCTGCATGATGGAAGCCCGATCGCGCCAGCCCGAGTGGGGCTCTTGTGCTCCATGTGACGGGAGAGACCGGATCGTCCGCTTTCCCGCTGGTCAGCAGCCATAGCACGACCCGTGGGCCCCGTCTAGCGGGTCCGGAGCGGTCCGGCGGGGAATCGGAGACGCTGAGCGTGGGCCGGTGGGCGCCCGGCGTGCCCAGTCCGGCGGACGACCTCATCCCGTCACGGACAGTAACTGGAGTGTGTGACGGACAGTGGTACCGCCCGCACAGCGCGCGTGTCGCCGAGCCGGACGGGCGGGCTCAGGCCGCCGGCAGGGCGGTCCGGTCGCCACCAGCTGCCTTGGCCCGGTACATGGCGGCGTCGGCGCGGTGCAGGAGCTCGGCGACGTCCTCGTCCGGCAGCACCTCGGCGACGCCGATGCTGGCGGTGACGCCACCGCGGGCACCCACCAGGGCGACCGCCTGCCGCAGCCGCTCGGCCAGCATCTCCCCGGAGAAGGACTCGGACACCTCGGCGAGGACGGCGAACTCGTCACCGCCCAGCCGGGCCACCGTGTCGGTCTCCCGGACGGCGGCAGCGAGGACCGAGGCGACGGCCTGGAGCAGCGCGTCGCCGGCGGCGTGCCCGTCGCGGTCGTTGACCGCCTTGAACCCGTCCAGGTCGACGACGCAGACCACCGTCCGGTGTTCCCGGGCCGCCGCCACGGCGAGCGGGAGGCGCTCGATCAGGGTCCGCCGGTTCGGGATGCCGGTGAGCGGATCCGTGGCGGCCAGCGTCCGCTGCGTGCCGATCAGCTCGACCTGGCGGTCGTGCGCCGCCCACGAGTTGGCCGAGGCCATCGTGCAGATCAGCGTGAAGGCGACCATGACCGAGACGAAGAAGGCAGCGTTCGTACTGATGCCCGATGTCCCGAGGAACGCGACGTACCCGCCCGTCATGAGCGTGCCCATGGCCACGACCCCGTAGGGCGGGTAGGCCACGGCCATGTAGGTCAGGGTGAGGAAGAGCAGCGCGTCCAGCGGGCTCTCCGCCCCGCCGTCGATCCAGGTCGCGGACAGGATCACCACGGTGGTGGCGAGGGTCCAGAGGTAGAACATCGTGGGGCCGCGCCGGTCGCGCATCATCGCCGGCAGCGGTAGGAGCAGCAGCGCCGGGGCGCTCCCCATGACCAGCAGGGCCAGAGCCACGAGGAGCGGGTGGTGCCTGCCGGGAGTGTCGGTGAAGAGCACGTACACCAGGACGGCGAGGGCGCTGACCTCGGTGAGCAGCACGCCGTAGCGCACGTGCCGCACCCAGTAGGCGGCGCGGTCGTCGTCGGTGGCCAGCGGCCGGTAGAGGCCGTCGCGGACCACGGCGAGGAGCCGGCGGACTCCCGCTGCGCGGGCGCCCGCCGGCGCACCGCCGCTACGGCGGTCCCCCGTGAGTGCGCTGGTCACACCCCGGCGATCGGCGTCGCCGGGCGTGCGCTTGACCGGTCCTCACCCCCGGGGGTGAGGACCGGTTGCGGACGCGAGGACCGCGTCCCATGCCTGCCGGGCGGCCGCCTGGGTAGGCCCGGAGCATGGGACGACACCAGGGCATGGCCGACGCCGGGCGCGAGGAGGTCGCCGCGCGGGTGCTGAGCGCGTGGGACGCGTTCATCGCCGCAGCCGAGCGGGTCGAGCTCAGCCGCCCCTCACGGCTGCCGGGATGGCGGGCGCACGAGATCTGCGTGCACCTGGGGTGCTGGGACGACCACACGGCGATGGCCGACCTGATCGCGTCCGCCCGCACCGGTGCCACGGGAGCCCAGCCCGATCCCGACGCGGTGAACGCCCGCGTCACCGCCGCGCACGCCGGGGCCACGCGGGCCGACGTGCTCGACGCACTCCGCCGCAACCGGGAGGCCACCGCGCGGTACCTGACCGAGGAGCCGGTCGAGCTCGACACCGCCCCCGCGGTGTCGGTGGTCGGGCGGGTGCCGCTGCTGAGCGTCGTCCTCGGGCAGGCCTACGAACTGGCCGTGCACGGCCTGGACCTGGTCTCGTGCGGCGCGGAGCCACCGCCGCCGGAGGTGCTCCAGTCGGGGCTGGCGGCCCTCACCGACGTCACCGGGGCGCTGGCCACGTCCTGCGGCATCACCGGCGAGGTCACCCTGGCCACTCCGGACGGCGGCTGGTCGTTCATTGCCGATCCCCAGGGCTGGATCGTGCGGTCGGTGCCCGGCGGCACCCACGAGGGGCCCGCGATCGAGGCGCCGGCGGAGCTGCTGCTCGACGCGGCGTCGGGGCGCACCAACCCGGTGCCGGCCGTCGCGCGCCGCCAGCTCAAGGTGCACGACGTCGGAGGCCTGCTGGTGCTGGCGCCGATCGTGCAGAAGGTGCCGGGCATCCCGGGCGGTCCGATCCTGCAGCTCGCGGCACGCACCGTGGGGGGCGCCGGCGGTGTGCTCGGCCGGCTGCTCAGGAGGGGCTGACGCCCGCGCGACGTCGTCGGAACCAGAGCGTGCCCACCACCGCGAGCGCGATCAGCGGGAGCGCCGTCGCCGCCGTGGCACTGGAGACCAGCGCAGGAGCCGAGGCGCCGAACCCCACCTGGACGACGGTGCTCGGCAGGATCCCCAGGGCGGTCGCGGCGAGGTAGGGCAGCAGCCGCATCGCGGTCAGCCCGGCGCCGTAGCTGAGGACGACGAAGGGCACCACCGGGACCAGCCGGCCGACGAGCAGCGCGACGAAGCCGCGGTCGACCAGCAGGCGGTCCAACCGGGCCAGCCGCGGTCCGGCCAGCCGGGTGACCGCTGCCCGGCCCAGCCAGCGGGCGAGCGCGAAGCTGCCGACGGCGCCGAGCATCGCCCCGGCCAGGGCCACGAGCAGCCCGGGGCCGAACCCCGCGACCAGGCCGAGCAGCACCGAGACGGCCGTGCGCGGCACCGGCGCCATCAGCACCACGCCGACGCCCGCGACCAGCGCCGCCCACCCCGCTCCGCCGACGTCGTCCAGCCAGCGCCGGACGACGTCGACGTCGGGGAGCTCCACGGTGAGGGCGAGCACCAGGCCGGCGATCAGCAGCAGCGCGAGCAGGGATGCGCGCAGCCAGGTGGTGTCAGCCCTCCCCCACGTCCGCACCGCCCCATGATCGGGCACGGGCGCGCCGCGGCTCAGCAGCCGCCGAGGGAGATCCCGTGCCGGGCCAGCCACGGCACCGGGTTGGTGCGGTTCACGTAGAGGCCCCCGGTGTGCACCTCGAAGTGCAGGTGGGGCCCGGTGGACTGACCGCGGTTGCCGACCTCGGCGATCTGCTGGCCCGCCGAGACGACCTGACCGGGGCTGACGAAGAACCGGTTGACGTGGCCGTACACCGTGATCACGCCGTCGCCGTGCTGCACGGCGACCGCCAGGCCGAATCCGCTGGCCGGGCCGGCCTGGAGCACCACGCCGCCGTCGGGGGCGTGCACCGGCGTGCCGATCGGGGCGGCGATGTCGACGCCGGCGTGCAGGGTGCCCCAGCGCGAGCCGTAGCAGGAGGTGACCCGGCCGTTGGTCAGGGCCGCGCCACCACCGACACCACCACCGCCCGCCGAGCTGAGGCTCCTCGTCGGGGCGCCCGGAGCGCTGGGCGTCGTGGTGACCGCGGCAGCCTGGGCGGCGGCCGCCATCCGGGCCAGCTGCTGGGCCTCCCACGCCTCCGCGGCGTCGCGAGCGCCCTCCATCTCGAGCAGCCGGATCTCGGCCGCGCGCAGCTGCTGGTCGAGGGCCGCCTTGTCGGCGGCGACGGCGTCGAACTCGGCCTGCGCGCCGGCCACCTGCTTCTCGGCGGCGGCGTGGGCCTCCGCGGCGATGTGCGCCGCGCGGTCGCGCTCGGTGACCGCCGCCTGGGCCGCCCGCTCGGCCCGGGCCTGCTGGACCTTGACGGCCTCCATCGCGCTCAGCGTCTCGGCGCGCTCGCCACTGAGGACGTCGAGCGTGGCGGCCTGCTGGAGCAGCTCAGTGGGGCCCTCGGCGTCGAGGAGCAGGTGCATGTCCCCGAAGGACTCCTGGCCACCACCCATGTAGGCCGAGCGGCTGATCTCGGCGACCTCGTCCTCGGCCTGCTCGACGGCCTGCTCCGCGTCCTGGAGGGCCGCCGCCGCGAACCACGCCTCCCGCGTGGCGGCGTCGAGGGCTGCCTGGGCGGCGAGCGCCTCGCCACTGGCGGCCTCGGCCTCGAGGGTCATGCGGTGGAGCTTCTGCTCGGCCTCGGCGACCCGGGCCGCGATGGCGGCGACCTCCGCCGCGACGGCGTCGTGCTCCGACTGGGCGGCTTCGACCCGGGCGTCGTCGGCGGGAGCGGCCGTCGCCGCCGGCGCCCCGATCAGCGCGGCGACGAGGAGCGTGGTGCCGGTGAGGGACATCCGGAGGTGTCGACGTCGGGGCGAGTGGGTACTGGTTCGGCGGTGCAGGGTCGCCAAGGCGACGGTTCTCCATTCCTCACGACCGCCTACCGAGTTAGCTGACGGGTTCGGGCCGTTAGGTGCCCTACCTGGCCGCGCGACGTGCACGGACACGATTCACCCCAGAACTGCGATGGGTCCCCGGTCCCCCCGGCCATCAGGCCGGCGAGTTCGGCGGGGTCCGGCCGAGGCCCTCGGGTTCGAAGGCGGTGCTCGGTGGACCGCAGGGGACGGTACAAGCGAAACCTGGGTATGTCACAGGCGGATAACGAGAACATTGGCAACATTCGGCGGGACTCGCCGACGCGAGCCGCGTGGCCGCTGGTCAGCGGGTTCTGCGGGTGTGAGGCATCCCTCTCTGGCAGGCTGTGACCGCCGGGGCGGTAGCTCAGCCGGTCAGAGCATGGGACTCATAATCCCTGGGTCGTGGGTTCGAGCCCCACCCGCCCCACTCCGCGTGACACCCACCGTCGCATCCCGTGACGTGATCGGCGACGTGGACCCGCACCGGAGGAGCTGACTGCTCCGCGGCGGCAGCGGGTCCCCTTCCGCCGCCACGGGTGCGGCCGGTCGGTCAGAGGCGGCCCTTGATGGTCCGGGAGTAGGCGGCCCAGACGGTGGGCGTCTCGGCGACGACCAGCCGGTAGTTGCCGGCCTTCGGCGACGCGACGGAGACCGTCGCCGTGCCCGCCCTCGACGTCCTGACCGACTTGACGAAGGTCCAGGCGGACCTGCTCGTCGGCTGGTGGAACACACCCACGCGCACGCCGGCGCGCGCGACGTCCTTGTGCGAGCGGCCCGACCACTGCGTCGCGGTGGCCACCCAGGTCAGCTTCGTCCGGGTGCGGCTCACCGAGGTCGCCAGCTTCGAGCCGTACTTGACCGTGGTGTACGCGTCGTTCTGGACCAGCCGAGTCAGGTCGGCCCGCGCCGCACCCGTCGCCTTGAGCTGCCACCTGCCCATCGGGGCGTCGTCGGGCCAGGTCCCGACGAAGACGACATCCTCACCCTCCGCCAGTTCCTCCGGCGTGAACTGGACGGCGGCGGACGTGCCGCTGCTCTTGTGCCGGTAGTCCCAATAGGCGTACGACGCCTCGTTGCGGTAGCAGCCGAGGGTGAGCCGCATGTCGGCCTCGACCTCTTCGGCGTCCACGACGACCTTGGACGGCACGATCAGCCCGCACTGGGCGGCCGCGTGCGCCGGCGTCGGGGCGACGACCGCCGCGCCGACGGCCAGCACGGCCGGGAGGACGAGGGAACGAAGGCGCATGGCACCGCTCTCTCGCGCGCGGACGGCCCTGGCGGCCGCCGATCGACCGGATCATGGGGGTCGGCAGGAGGCGGCACCACGACCGCGTCGGCACGTCGCGAGACGGTCGCCGCACCCGTCACACCCACCCCGTGCGAGGCTCGGGCGCCCACGACCCGAGGAGAGGACGTCACCGTGCCGTCGGACGACGCGCTCGCCGGCCGCGTGCAGGCGGTGCTGGACATCCCGCTGCACCGCTTCCTCGGCATCGACCTGCGCCGGCGGGACGACCCGTCCTCGGGGATCTGGTTCCCCGTCGACTCCCCCGCGCTGAACCCGGCGGAGATGCTGCACGGCGGCGTCATCTACACCGTCCTGGACGTGGCCGCCTTCCTGGCACTGCTCCCCCACCTGGCCGACGGCGAGCACGCGGTGACCCACGACCTCACGGCCTCGCTGCTGCGACCGGTTCCGGCCGGTGCCCGCGTGGACGTCACCGCCTCGGTGCTGCGCCGCGGCCGTGCGGTCGCCTTCCTGCGCACGGAGGCCTGGGTCGACGGGCAGCTGGTGGCCGCGGGGCAGGTCACCAAGACGGTGGTTCCGGTCAGCTGACCCCGACCGGCCGCCCGGCGGCCTCCGGGAGACGCCCCACGCCCGGGACGAACCTCCCGGCCGTCGCCGCGTAGGCGTCGTACGCGGCGCCGTGCACGGCCCGCAGGTAGGGCTCCTCCACGGCGCGCACCTGCAGCTGGACGGCGACGACGAGTGCGGCCAACGCGAGGATGCCGACCCACGTCGGCACCATCAGCACGATCCCGAGCTGGGCGGCCACCATCGCGGCGAAGACCGGGTTGCGGACGTGCGCGAAGACGCCGGCCGTGACCAGCGCGGTGCGCTCGCCGGGATCGACGCCGATCCGCCAGGACGTGCCCATGCCGGTCTGGGCGGCCAGGGTGGCGGCGAACCCGGCGAGCGCCACGGCGAGGCCGGCCGCCTGGAGAGCGACCGGCGGATCCGCCGGCACCACACCGGCGACGGCGAGCAACGGCCCGCCGAGGCCGAGGACGATCGCGACGACGAACAGCACCCCGCCCCACCAGCCCGCATCGGCCGGTGTGCCCGAGATGCCGTGGAACCCGGCCGAGCCGGTGCGTCGCCGCTGCACCCAGGACCGGACGCCGAAGAGGACGACCAGCGCCACCACGTACAGGACCAGCGCGACGACGGTCACCGGCCCGGCTCGCGCATCGAGATCTGGAGCGGCTCCGTTGCCGACGGCGCGCAGCAGGCGTCCGTGCAGCCGTCGTCGCAGGCGCAGTCCTCACCGGCAGCGCCGGGGAGGACCGGACCGCAGGCGCACCCCTCGCCCCGCCACGCCTCGAAGCCCTCCCGGACGGCGACGGCGGCGATGACCAGCCCGGCGACCGGGTCGGCCCAAGCCCAGCCGAGGGTGGCGTTGAGGACCAGGCCGAGGAGCAGCACCGCGGACAGGTAGGTGCACAACAGCGTCTGGGTCGAGTCGGCGACGACGGCGCGCGAGCCGAGCGCGCGACCCGTGCGGCGCTGCGCCCAGGAGAGGAAGGGCATGACGAGCAGGGAGGCGATCGCCAGCCCGATGCCGACCGGCGACGCGTCCGGATCCGCGCCCGAGAACAGCGCCCGGACCGATTCGACACCGACGTAGGCGGCGAGGGCGAAGAAGGACAGCGCCATCAGCCGCAGCGCCTGCCGCTCGCGCGACTCGGGCAGCCGGTGGCGGAACTGCCACAGGATGATGAGGCCGCTGGACACCTCGACGACCGAGTCGAGCCCGAAGCCGACGAGGGCGACCGACCCGGCGGCGAGACCGGCGGCGATGGCGATGACCGCCTCGATCACGTTGTAGGTGACCGAGGCGCCGGCCAGCAGCTGGGCGCGCCGACCGAGCCGGGCGCGCTCGCCGGGCGACGGCGTCGCGGTCATCGTGCGGCCTGCTCGCCGTACGCCGAGCACAGGGCCACCGCGTCACCGGTCGCGGCCAGCAGCCGCTCGGTCGAGGCGAGGACGTCCATCAGCGCGGCCGGGTGCTCGAGCGACCACATCGACGCCCGCCCCTCGGGTCGCGACGACACGAGGCCGCAGTCGCGCAGACAGGCCAGGTGGGCCGAGACGGTGGACTGGGCCAGGCCCAGGTGCGCGGTGAGGTCGACGACCTTGTGCTCGCCCGAGGCGAGGTGCTGCAGGATCGCCAGCCGGGTCGGGTCGCCCAGGCTCCGGAACAGACAGGCCGCCGCCGACAACGCCGCCGCCTCGTCCACCGCCGGCCGGCCCAGCGACACGTCGTTCATCGTCATTCGGCGATGTTAGCGCCCAGAGGCGGAGGTGGCCACCATCCCCGCCCGCCTCTGGTCAAGCTCCCTTGACATCCACCGTGGCGTCAAGCACGCTTGTCATGTCAAGGTCGCTTGACCAGACGAGGAGCCATGAGGAACGACGTCAAGGAACTGCGCGTGGCCGCCGGCCTGTCGCAACGCGAGCTCGCGGAGGCGCTCGACGTCTCCCGGCAGACCGTGAACTCCATCGAGACTGGCCGCTACGACCCCTCGCTGCCCCTGGCCATCGCCATCGCCCGGCACTTCGCCCGCACCGTCGAGGAGATCTTCCATGTCGACTGACCGCTTCACCGGAAAGCAGATCGCCCAGTTCCTCGTCACCTTCGGCGTCGCCCTCGCGGTGCTGCTGACCGTCGGCCTGCTGCTGCGCGAGCACGGTCCGGGCAACGTGGGCACCGGGATGCTCCAGGGAGCCGCGGTCGGTCTGCTGGCCACCGCGGTGGTGGGGTGGCGCGTGCTCCGGCGGCCCGAGCGGCTCACCACCTTCGAGCGCGCCTGGACGCAGACCGGCGACGAACGGGACGACGCCGTCCTCACCCGGGCCCTGGCCGTCCTCGGCCTGGCCGCCTTCCCGCTGACCGCGACCGCCGCGATCGCCATCGCCTTCGGCGCCTCGGTGGACATGTGCCTGGCGCTGCTGCTGTTCGCCGAGATCGGGGTCGGCGCGGTGGCGTTCGCGGTCATCAGCCGGCGGAGCTGACGCCCCGGAGCAGGTTCGCCGTGCTGAGCGCGGCGTCCTGGGCCAGGCTGTGGTCATGACGACACCCGAGCCGCAGCCCCGCGACATCGCCCTCGAGCAGGAGACCCCCGAGCAGGCCGCCGACCTCGAGGCGCAGAGCGAGCCCGAGGGCACGACCGACGAGGCCGTCGGCGGCGCGCACCCCTCGTAGGGGCGACGACGAGCAGCATGGCCCCAGGAGTCGTAGCGTCCGGCAGGTGACTGCTCCCAGCCCCGACTTCTACGTCATGGACGAACTCCTCGAGCCCGAGGACATCGCCATCCGCGACCGGGTCCGCGCCTTCTGCGCGAAGGAGATCGACCCCACGATCAACGAGTACTGGGACCGCGCCGAGTTCCCCTTCGAAATCGTGCCGAAGCTCGCGGGTCTCGGCGTCGTCGGCGGCACCATCGAGGGCTACGGCTGTCCGGGGATGAGCAACGTCTCCGCCGGCCTGGTGGCCGCCGAGCTCGCCCGCTCCGACGGCAGCATCGGGACGTTCAACGGGGTGCACAGCTTCCTGGCCATGCAGTCGATCGCGGTGCTCGGCTCGGAGGAGCAGCGGGAGCGCTGGCTGCCCGAGATGGCACGGCTGGAGAAGATCGGCGCCTTCGGCCTCACCGAGCCCGCACACGGCTCCGACGCCGTCGGCCTGGAGACCTCCGCCCGCCGGGACGGCGACTCCTTCGTGCTCAACGGCCAGAAGAAGTGGATCGGCAACGGCTCGATCGCCGACTACGTGATCATCTGGGCCCGCGGCGAGGACGGCGCCGTCGGCGGTTACGTCGTGGAGAAGGGGACCCCCGGCTACGAGGCGACGGTCATGACCGGCAAGACCGCGCTCCGGGCGGTGTGGCAGGCCGAGATCACGCTGACCGACGTCCGGGTCCCCGCGGAGAACAAGCTCGCCGAGTGCCACTCGTTCAAGGACGTCTCCCGGATGCTCGACCGCACCCGGTACACCGTCGCCTGGCGGGCCCTCGGGCTGGCGATGGCCTCCTACGAGCTGGCCCTGGCCCACGCCCTGCGGCGGGAGCAGTTCGGGCAGCCGATCGCCGGGTTCCAGCTGGTGCAGGACAAGCTGGCGCGGATGCTGGCCGAGATCACCTCGATGCAGCTGATGTGCTGGCGGCTGTCCAAGCTCGCCGACGCCGGCCGGATGACGGCGGCGATGGCGTCACTGGCCAAGATGAACCACGCGGCCAAGGCCCGGGCCATCGTCGCCGACGCGCGGGACATCCTCGGCGGCGACGGCATCCTGCTCGAGCACCACGTGGCCCGGCATCACGCCGACATGGAGGCGATCTTCACGTTCGAGGGCACCGACTCGGTGCAGGCGCTCATCGTGGGCCGGGAGATCACCGGCATGTCGGCGATCAGCGGGCGCAAGCCGACCCGGGGCTGATCGCCGGGGCCGGCGCTGCCGGTCGTCAGCGGGCGGAGGTGAGCGTCTTCCCGACGGCGGTCACCTTCGCGCACTGGGGGCAAGCGGTGCGCCCGGCACCGACCCGCGTCCACTTCTGCGAGCCCCAGATCTGGACGATCGCGCCGCACACGGCCAGTTCGATCTCGCCGTCCAGCTCCGCCGGCGGGCGGTGCACCTCGACCGCGTGCCAGGGGTGTGTCTGCTCGGCCGGCTCGCCGCTGGACCAGCGGTCCGGCCGGGCGAACCCTACGGCGTACGTGTCCACGAAACCTTGTGTGCCCGGTTCCACAGTCGGTCAACCACGCCCGTTCGGGCGAATGCGCCCGGAGCGCCCCCCCAGGGGCCGGGCTGGGACCGCACGCGCGCAGTGGCGCAGCCGCGCTACCGTCGGATCGCCGCCGAGTGTGGGGAGTGCGCGCATGGATCCGGTGAGTCTGCTCGTGGGCGGCGCCCTGCTCGCGTCGGGTTTCCTCGCCGGCCGGCTCGGCCGGCGTCGGCCCGCCCCTCCCCCGCCGGTCACCCCGGTGTGCGGCTGCGGGCACGCGCTGAGCCAGCACGACCGGGACACCTCCACCTGCTACGCCGAGCTCAGGCGCGACACCTACGACAAGCGCGGCCGGTGGTCGGGGCACAGCTGGGTGCCCTGCACCTGCCGGCAGTACGTGGGCCCCCGTCCCATCGACGAGGTCTTCGCGCCCCGGCTGCTGCCCCCGACGGCCGACTGACGCCGTGGCCGGACACCCCGCCCAGCCACCCGGGCGCCGGCGCACCGGGCTGCTCGGCGTCACCGAGCCCGTCCGCGCGCTGGCCAGCGCGGGCGCCTTCGCCGCCGGACTGCCCCTCCTGCAGCTCGCTCCGCGCGGCGAATCCCACCCGGTGCTGGTGCTGCCCGGCCTGATGGCGTCGGACGTCTCCACCCGGGCGCTGCGGGTGTGGCTGCGCCGGCTGGGCTACCCCGTCGTGGGCTGGGCGCTGGGTCGCAACCGAGGGCCGACGCAGGAGATCGTCGATGCGCTCCCCCGCCTGCTCGACCGGCTGGCGGCCGAGCACGGGACGGCGGTGAGCATCGTCGGGCAGAGCCTGGGCGGGATCTTCGCCCGCACCATGGCGCGCCGGGCGCCGCGCCAGGTCCGCCAGGTGATCTCGCTCGGCTCCCCGTTCGGCCACGGCGACGTCGACGACAGCCCCGCAGCCAGGCTGTACCGGCGCTACTCCTCCCAGCACAGCACCCGGCGCCCCTCCCCGGCCCGCGGCTCGCTGGCCGCACCCCTCCCGGTGCCGAGCACCGCGGTGTACTCCCGGTGGGACGGCGTCGTCGACTGGCGTGCCTGCCGCCAGCAGCCCGGCCCGCGCAGCGAGAACGTCGCCGTGCACGCCAGCCACCTGGGCATGGGGCACGACCCGGCCGTGCTCTGGGTCATCGCCGACCGGCTCGCCCAGCCCCGGCACGACTGGCAGCCCTTCCAGCGGCCCACCCGCTTCGGCCTGGGCGCCCTGTTCCCGGCGGAGGACTGAGCGGGGTCAGCGGCGCAGGGCGCGCGCCACCTTCCTCGCCCCGAGGACGGCCGCGCCGGCGCCGGCCAGCCAGGGCCCGGCGACGACCACCGGATCGAGCACGTGGTGCCGGGCGTCGGAGCGGCCGCGGCGGGAGCGCAGCCCGCCCCGGGTGAGTTCGCTGCGCAGGCCGGTGGCCGGCACGTCGGGCCGGGTGGAGGCGAACGAGCGCAGCCGGTGCTCCGCGGCGTCGATCCGGTCGCCGACGACCAGCAGCATCCAGTGCGCCAGGCGGCCCTCGCTGAACCGGGCGTAGGCGTACTTCCGGACGACGCCCGACAGGCCCTTCGGCGGCTGCGCGGTGCCGAAGACGGGGGTGACGAAGGCGTGCTCGATCGACCGCTCACGGGGCCACGTCTCCGGCTGGCGCTCCGGGAAGTCCCAGTGCGCACCGGTGTCGGCCGGGTACTGGAGCTTCGGGTACGCGGGCCGGTCGGCCGGGTTCAGGTCGACGCCCCAGCCGGGGATCCTGGCCCGCAGCTCCTCGCGGCTGGGCGTCGGGATCCGCTTGTCCCGGACGTAGGCGCTGGGGATGTCTCCCCGTGCCCCGGTGCTGTCGGTCATCTCGGCTCCTCGCTCAGGCTGCGCCGGGCACGATCAGCGGCTTGATGCAGCCGTCGAGCTTGCTGGAGAACACGTGGTAGGCCTCGGGGATCTCCTCGAGCGGGAACCGGTGGGTGATCATGTCCCGCGGCGTGAGGAAGCCGTTGCGCACGTGCTCGAACATCCGCGGCCACTGCCGCTTCACGGGGGTCTGGTTCATCCGCAGGGTCAGCCCCTTGTTCAGCGCGTCGCCGAACTTGACCGCGTTGGGGATCGGCCCGTAGGCGCCGACGACCGAGATGGTGCCGCCCTTGCGGGCGCCGTCGATCGCCCAGTTCAGCGCGGTGGCCGAGCCGCCCTGCAGCTTGAGCTTCGGGCCGGTGAGCTGCTGGGTGAGGTTCCCGTCGGCCTCGGCGCCCACCGCCTCGATCACCACGTCGGCGCCCAGGTAGTCGGTCTGCTTCTTCAGCTCGACCACGACGTCGTCGTACTCGTCGTAGTCCAGCGTCTCGGCGTGGGCCATCGTGCGGGCCTTCTCCAGCCGCTCGGCGAGGTGGTCCACGACGATGACGCGGCCGGCCCCCATGAGCCAGGAGGACTGCGCGGCGACCAGCCCCACGGGCCCGGCTCCCAGGACCACGACGGTGTCCCCCTCGGCGATCTCACCGAGCTGGGCGCCGAAGTAGCCGGTGGCGGCGGCGTCGGTGAGCAGCACGGCGTCCTCGTCGCTCATCCAGTCCGGGATCCGCACCGGGCCGACGTCGGCGAACGGCACCCGGACGAACTCCGCCTGCCCACCGTCGTATCCGCCGGTGGTGTGCGAGTAGCCGTAGATCCCCCCGACGGCCGTCGCGTTCGGGTTGACGTTGTGGCAGTTGCTGTACAGCCCCCGGGCGCAGTACCAGCAGGAGCCGCAGAAGATGTTGAACGGCACCATCACCCGGTCGCCGACCTGCAGGTTCTCGACCGAGGAGCCGACCTGCTCGACGACGCCGATGAACTCGTGGCCGAAGGTGTGCCCGATCCGGGTGTCCGGCATGAGCCCGTGGTAGAGGTGCAGGTCCGATCCGCAGATCGCCGCCAGGGTCACCCGGATGATCGCGTCGTTCGGATGCTCGAGGGCCGGCATCGGCTTGTCCTCGACCCGGATCTTGTACGGACCGCGATAGACCATCGCTCGCACTGAGGACCCCTTGCCTCGGCGCCCGCGCAGCGGGCGACTCCGAGCCCTCCGGGAACCGGACGGGCGCTACCGGTCCGCATCTGCCCGTGCGCCCGCCGCCCGAAACGGGTGGTCACCGCAAGCGCTGAGGCAGTCCCGCGGTCACCAGCCACACGCGGTGCGAGGAGGCCGCCACCCGGGCGTTGAGGATCCCGGTCTCGTCGCGGAACCGCCGTCCCGACGCGGTGGCGGGGACGATGCCGCTGCCCACCTCGTTGCTGACCGCGATCACCCGCCGGCGGGTGGTCGTCCACGCCGACAACAGGTCGTCGACGGCGGCGGTCAGGCGTCCGTCGGCACCCGGCCGGTCGGTCCAGACGCCGCACTCGTCCATCGTCCCGGCGAGCCAGGTGGTCAGGCAGTCGACGAGCACCGGCGGACCGGGGCGGCTCAGCACGCCGGCGAGGTCCAGGGTCTCGACCGTCCGCCAGGACGCCGGCCGGCGCTCGCGGTGCAGCGCGATGCGATCGGCCCACTCGGTGTCGTCGGAGCCGGGGATCGCGCCGCAGGCGACGTAGTCGACGGCCCGCTCGCGGGCCAGCAGCCGTTCGGCGTACGAGGACTTGCCCGAACGTGCTCCACCGAGCACGAGCACACGACGGGGTCGGCGGCGGAGCACGCCACGAGTCTGCCGCGCGGTTTCACCGGGTCCCCGGCGGGGGCAAGGAGCCGGGGTGCATGCGGAACAGGTGACCGACCCGGTGGCCTACCACGGGGAGGGGCCGGTGTGGTCCCCCTCCTGGGGTGGGCTGCGCTGGGTGGACATGCTGGCCGGCGACGTGCTGTCCCTGGCCGAGGACGGCTCGGTGGGCCGCCGCCACGTCAGCGAGATCGTCGCGGCGGTGCGCCCTCGCAGGAGCGGAGGCGCTGTTCTCGGCATCGAGCGCGGCTTCGCCCTGGAGGACGCCGACGGCACCCTCACCCGCCTCCCGCCGCTGTGGGAGGACGAGGGGCTGCGGATGAACGAGGGCGGCTGCGACCCGCACGGGCGCTTCTACTGCGGCTCCATGGCCTACGACCAGCGCCCGGGTGCCGCGGCGCTCCACCGGCTGGACCCCGACGGCGGCACCACCGTCGTCCTCGAGGGCGTCACCGTCTCCAACGGGCTGGCGTGGAGCCCCGACGGCGCGCGCGCGTACTACGACGACACCGCCACCCACCGGGTCGACATCTTCGACTACGACGACGAGCGCGGCCTGCACGGACGGCGTCCGTTCGCCGAGATCCCGGACGGCGGCCTGCCCGACGGGCTCACGGTCGACGAGCACGGCGGGATCTGGGTGGCGCTCGCCGACCGGGGCGAGGTGTGGCACTTCACCGCCGACGGCGTGCACGACGGGGTGGTGGAGGTGCCCGTCGGCATGGTCACCGCCTGCACGTTCGGCGGAGCCGGGCTCGACCAGCTGTTCATCACCACCTCGCGAGAGAACCTGCCACCGGGCGCCGACCCCCTGGCCGGCTCCCTGTTCCGGGCCGACGTCGGCGTGCGCGGCCTGCCGGTGCGCGAGTTCGCCGGCTGACCACGGCCGGCGCTGTGCCAGGCTGGTGCGGGTGAGCGACGTCCAGGTGGTCACCAGTCGGGAGGTCCCGCTGGGCGGGCCGCGCGCGATGACGGTGCGCCGCACCCTGCCCCAGCGCGCCCGGTCCCTCGTCGGAGCCTGGTGCTTCGCCGACCACTACGGGCCCGACGACGTCGCGCGCACCGGCGGCATGGACGTCCCGCCCCATCCGCACACCGGCCTGCAGACGGTCAGCTGGCTGTTCAGCGGCGAGATCGAGCACCGGGACACCACGGGTGCGCACGCGATCGTCCGGCCCGGCGAGCTGAACCTGATGACCGGCGGGTCCGGCGTCGCGCACTCGGAGGTGTCCACGCCGGACTCCGGCGCGCTGCACGGCGTCCAGCTGTGGACGGCGCTCCCGGACGCCGCCCGGCACCTCCCCCGGTCCTTCGTGCACCACGTCCCCGAGGTGCTGCACCTGGACGGCGCCACGGCCCGCGTGCTGCTCGGGACGCTGGCCGGCTCGACGTCCCCGGTCCCCACCCATACCCCCCTGCTGGGCGCCGAGGTCGTGCTCGACCCGGGACCGGAGCTGACCCTCGACGTGGCACCGGCGTTCGAGCACGGCGTGCTGGTGGACCAGGGACCGGTCGTCCTCGACGGCGTGGAACTGGGCCGGGCCGAGCTGGGCTACACGTCCCCCGGCCGACGGCAGCTGACGCTGGCCAACCCGGGGGACGACCCTGCCCGGGTCATGCTGCTCGGCGGGGAGCCGTTCCCGGACCCCGTCGTGATGTGGTGGAACTTCATCGGGCGCACCCACGAGGAGACCGCCGGCTACCGCGAGGAGTGGGAGGCCGGCTCGCCGCGGTTCGGGCGGGTCGAGGGTTACCGGGGAGATGTTCAGCGGTTGCCCGCGCCGCCGTTGCCGACCGTCCGGATGAAGCCCCGCATCGCACCGCCGGCCCCGGGCGACCCCAGCGCCTGGGGCTGATCGCCCCGAGATCTGGTCCGGTCCGCACACGGGGCGCGCCAGGGAGGACGCCGTGCCGCAGGCCGACCGTGCCGTTGCCGCCGTAGGTGCGAGCCGGGCGGGGTCAGTCCCGGATGGGCACGTTCAGCTCCGAGCGCAGCTCCACCGGGTCCATGTCCGGTGCGGGTTCGGTGAGGTAGACCTCCCAGAAGCCCTCCCCCGGTGTCAGTCCCTGCTGCTGCACCCAGGCGAAGAGCCGTTCCCACGAGTCGCCGAGCCCGTCGAAGCTGCCGGCGTGCACCAGCCGGGCGACCCGGCCGCCGGGCAGCTCGCCGGGCTGCACGCCGCCGTCCGGACGCACCCTGCCGTCGACGACGAACCCGACCTCCAGGTCGGCGGTCTGCGCCGGCGGCCGGGAGTAGCGCGCGAACGCCGCACCCAGCGGTGCCAGCCCCTGCTCGCCCAGCGCCCGGGGCAGCCGGGAGAACGCGTCGTCGAAGAAGGCCGGCAGCTGCGCCGTCGGCACCTCGCCGCGCACGACGGCGGTCTGCGCCGCCACCACGGGCACCAGCTCCGGTCCGGATGTGACTGCCTCGCTGCTGCTCTCCATGCCCATCAGACCGTCCGGCCGCCGGGTTCTCATCGCTCACCGGCCGGGCGACCTGCGGCGTGCCGGCGCAGGTCAGGCCAGGCAGCGCCGGAAGTCGGCGAGGTCCTCCGGGCCGGTCCCGGCCGGGGGGACGACGTGCACCTGGTCGATCTCTCCCCCATAGCGCCGGGCGAGCTCGTCGGCCACCTGCGCGATCGGCCCGATGACCGAGAACGCGGCCAGCAGCTCGTCGTCCACGAGGTCGCCCATCCGGGCCCAGCGCTCCGGGTCGCTGCCGACCGACAGCGCGTGCAGCCGGTCGTGCAGCTCGCCCCGCCCGGCCCGGCGGAGGACATCGCCGTAGGCCGGAGTGGACCCGTAGAACGCGATCTGCCGGCGCACGGCGAGCTTCTCGGCCTCGCTCGCCCCGGCCTCCCCCGTGACGACGACGAAGCCCGGGCAGTGCACGACGACGTCCGAGCGCTCCCGGCCGGAACGCTCCAGCCCCTCGTGCAGCGCGGGCAGCGTGACCTCGGAGAAGAACTCCGGGGTGCTGAAGGCGTGCGGGATGAGCCCGTCGGCGAGCTCGCCGGCCAGCCGCGTCATGACCGGTCCCACCGCGGCGAGGTGGACCTCCGGGGCGGTCGGCAACCGCTCCGGCCGGAACATGTCGGTCATCAGCGTGTGGTTGTAGTGCTCGCTGCGGAAGGCGAGCTGCTCCCCGGCATTCCAGTCGCGCCAGATGGCGCGCAGGGCACCGATGTAGTCGCGCATCTGCGCCGCCGGACGGCTGCTCCAGGGCATGTCGAACCGGCGGGTGATGTGCGGCTTGATCTGGGTGCCCAGCCCGAGGACGGCGCGGCCGCCGGAGAGCTGGTGGAGGTAGTGCGCGGCGTTCGCGGTCACCATCGGACTGCGGGCGAAGGCGACGGCGATGTGCGTCTCCAGCCGCATCTCCCCCGAGGAGCCGGCCGCGACGGCGAGCGGCAGGAAGGGGTCGTGGGCGACCTCCGACGTGGAGAGCGCGTCGAACCCCAGGTCTCTCGCCCGGCTCGCCTCGGCCGGGATCTCGGCGGCCGCGCCCCGCAGCCCGTACCCAATGCGCATCGGTTCCTCCTCCGGCTTACTTCGGGATCTGACGCATGAAGATCGACGGGTGGAGCCCGTCGGCCAGGGGTCGGAACTCCTCCTCCATCCGACGCGCCAGGTCGTCGAGGTCCCAGGGACCGTCCGAGGAGATCGAGGCCCGCACCTCGGGGTTGTTCCAGAGCGTCACGCCGTAACCGGCCGCGCCGAGGGTGCGCCCGGAGATCCAGTCCGAGGCCTCGGAGGCCAGGTAGGTCACGAGCGGCGCGATGTTGTCCGGCGACCTCGAGTCGTCCCCGGCCGGCCGCTCCCCGCTGCCCAGCTGCTTGTCCTGCGGGATCGTGGCGGTCAGCCGCGTCGCGGCTCCCGGCGCGATGGCGTTGGCGGTCACTCCGTAGCGGCCCAGCGCGTTGGCCAGCGACGCGGTCAGGCCGATGATGCCCATCTTGGCCGCGGCGTAGTTCGGCTGCCCCGGGGAGCCCTGGAGTGCCGAGTCCGAGGTGAAGTTGATGATCCGGAAGTGGCCGTCGGGGTTACGCTGCTCGCGCCAGTAGGCGGCGGCCGGCTTGATGGTGCTGAAGTGCCCGCGCAGGTGGACGCGGATGACCGCGTCCCAGTCCTCGTCGTCGAGGTTGAAGATCATCTTGTCGCGGAGGATGCCGGCGACGTTCACGACGACGTCGAGCTTGCCGAACGTGTCCACGGCCAGGTCGACCAGCCGCCTGCCCGTGGCCGTGTCGGCGATGTCGCCGCCGTCGCTGACCGCCTCTCCCCCGGCCCCGACGATCTCCTCGGCGATGTCCCGGGCCGGGCCCTCGTCGCCGCCGGTGCCGTCCGGCCCGGCGCCGAGGTCGTTGACCACGAGCTTGGCGCCCTGCTCGGCGAAGAGCCGGCTGACCGAGGCCCCGATCCCCCGGCCGGCGCCGGTGACGATGACGACCCGGCCGTCGAGCGTGCCGCTCATGGAATGCCTCTCGGGAGATGGGGCCGCCTCCCCGCCGGACCTGGGCCTGACGTGCGAGAGCGCGTTCTACTCGTTGTGAGAGCACGTTCTACTACGCTGCTGAGCCGACCCGCAAGGGCGCCCCGCTGGTCAGCAGCAGCCCACGTCGAAAGGACGGCCGATGCCCGGACCGACCCCGCTCCCCACACCGGAGACAGCCCCGTACTGGGAGGGGGCGGCGGCCGGCGAGCTGCGCGTCCAGCAGTGCACCAGCTGCACCGAGCACTACTTCTACCCGCGGCCCTTCTGCCCCCGGTGCGGGTCGGGCGACGTCGCGTGGACGGTCACGAGCGGGCGCGCCACCCTCGTCTCCTACGTCATCAACCACCGCCCCCTGCCGCCGTCGGACGGTCCGCTGGTCATCGCCCTGGTCCAGCTCGAGGAGGGCCCCCGGATGATGTCCAACGTCGTCGGGGTCGAGCCGACGCCGGAGCAGCTGCCGCTCGGGATGCCGCTCCGCGTGACGTTCGAGGAGCGCGGCGAGTACGCGATCCCGGTGTTCACCCCGGCGGAGGCGGCCCGATGACCACGACATCCATGCACGGCGGCGACATCGCGATCGTCGGGGCCGCGGAGACCACGGAGATCGGCAGCCTGCCGGGCATCTCCATGATCAACCTGCACGCGGACGCGGCGCGCAACGCGCTGGCCGACGCCGGCCTCACGGCGAAGGACGTGGACGGGATCGCGACCGCCGGCCCGCTGGCGCACGAGGTCTCCCACCACCTCGGCATCACCCCGCGCTGGCTGGACGGCACGATGGTGGGTGGCTGCAGCTTCATGCTGCACGTCCGTCACGCAGCGGCGGCCATCGCCGCCGGAGCCGCCGACGTCGTCCTGGTGACCCATGGCGAGTCGGGCCGGTCGCGCGTGGGCATGGGCGGCCGGGGCCCCAACCCGGCCTCCGCTCAGGGCCAGTTCGAGGCCGTCTACGGCGCGCAGACCCCGTACTCGACCTTCACGGTGCCGGCCCTGCACTTCCTGCAGGAGCGGGGCATGGAGCGCGAGGCCCTGGCGCAGGTCGTCGTCGCCCAGCGGGAGTGGGCGGTCGGCAACCCGCGCGCCTCCCGCCAGAAGCCGACGACCGTGGAGGCGGTGCTCGACCAGCCGCCGGTCGCCTGGCCGTTCACCAAGGACATGTGCTGTGTCGTCACCGACGGCGGCGGGGCGCTCGTGCTCACCTCGTCGGAGCGGGCCGCCGACCTGCCCGCGGGCGACCGGGCGGTCTACCTGCTGGGCTCGGGCGAGTCCGCCGAGGCCCCGATGGTCTCGCAGATGGCCGACCCGGGGTCCTTCCAGGCCTTCCGCCGGGCGAGTGCGGAGGCCATGGCGACGGCCGGGATCTCGCACGCCGACGTCGACCACCTCATGGCCTACGACGCCTTCGCGCACCTCCCGCTCTACATGCTGGAGGACCTCGGCTTCGTCGGGCGGGGCGAGTCGCGCGACTTCATCGCCGAGGGGCACACGGGCAGGGGCGGCCGCCTGCCGATGAACACCAACGGCGGCGGCCTGTCCTACACGCACACCGGCATGTACGGCATGTTCGCCATCCAGGAGGCGGTGCGCCAGCTGCGGGGCGAGGCCTTCGCGCAGGTGCCCGACGTCCGCACGAGCTTCGTCCAGGGCGTCGGCATGTTCTTCGCCGCGGCCGGCAGCCTCGTCCTGTCGAACCACCGATCATGACGACGCCGGACGCGGTCGAGGCGACGGACGACGACCTGGCCGAGGAGCGCCTGTCCGGGCGTTCCTCGGAGGCGCGGGCCGCCCGCACCCAGCGGATGATCCGCGCGGCCATCGAGCTCGCCGGGCAGGGCGGTTACGAGGCCGTCCAGGTGCGCGAGGTGGCGGCCAGGGCCAAGGTCGCGCTGGCGACGTTCTACCGCTACTACCCGTCCAAGAAGCAGCTGCTGCTCGCCGCCGTCCAGTCTGAGATGGCCAAGCTCAGCCACGACGTGGACGCGCGCCGACCCCGCGGGCGGACGCCCGAGGCACGGGCGGGCGAGGTCTTCGCCCGCGCGTTCCACGCGATGGTCAAGGACCCCGGGTTCGCCCACGCCGCGCTGTCGGTGCGCCAGTCACCGGTGCCCTTCGGGGCCCACGAGAAGCGCACGCCACCGGTCGGGCACGACAACACGTTCGTCGACATCGCCGCCGCGGCGGCGTGGGGCGCCGACCACGAGGTGACGGCGGCGGAGTACCTGGCGCTGCACATGGTCGAGTCGCTGTGGATCGGCTGCACCGTGGACTGGCTCAACGGCCGGCTGACCGCCGGCGCGGCCGAGCAGCGCATCCGCCTGGCGGCCGAGAAGCTGCTGGGCTGAGCGCCCTCGTGCCGCCCCCGCAGAACCTGCGGACGTGACCCTCGCCTCATCCCCGTTCCTCCGGCTACGATGATCGCGCCGCGTAAGTAGAGCGTGTTCTGCCTGATTCCGAGGCGCTCGACCACCGCTCCGCCGTCCCCCGCAGGAAGGGCTCACCACCATGTCGACCGACGAGTTCAGGGCCAAGGCCCTGGCCTGGCTCCAGCAGAACGCCAAGCCCTTCGACCAGGAGTCCCAGGGCGCCTCCGCGACGCTCGAGGAGTCCAAGGCGTTCCAGAAGGGGCTGTGGGAGGCGGGTCTCGCCGGCATCACCTGGCCCAAGGAGTACGGCGGCCAGGGCCTGGGCACCGCCGAGCAGCTCGCCTTCAACGAGGTGGCGGCCGACTTCCGGATGCCGGTCGGCCCCTTCGTCATCGGCCTGGGCATGCCCGCGCCGACGCTCCTGGAGTTCGGCACCGAGGAGCAGAAGAAGCGCTACATCCCGCCGATGCTCCGCGGCGACGAGATCTGGAGCCAGCTGTTCTCCGAGCCCAGCGGCGGCTCCGACGTCGCCAGCCTGCAGACCTCCGCGGTGCGCACCGAGACCGGCTGGCTGATCAACGGCCAGAAGGTGTGGACCTCCGGCGCGCAGTTCAGCGACTTCGGCGCCGTGCTGGCCCGCACCGACCCGTCGCGGCCCAAGCACCAGGGCATCACGATGTTCATCGTCGACCTGCACCACCCGGGCGTCACGGTCCGGCCCCTGGTGGTCGCCACCGGCGACGCGCCGTTCAACGAGGTGTTCTTCGACGACGTCCACGTCCCCGAGGACGCGGTGATCGGCGAGGTGAACAACGGCTGGACCGTGGCCGTGGCGATGCTGCGGTACGAGCGGGTGACCATCGGCACCGGTGTGCGGGCCCGCTCCAACCCCCTGGGCTACGACGCGCTGGTCGAGCTGGTCCGCGCGCGGGGTCTCGACGGCGACGCGTCCGTGCGCCGCAAGCTCGCGCAGGTCGCCGCCCGGGAGAGCGCCATGCGGTCCTACAGCGCGGTCCTGCACCAGGAGGCCCGCGCCGGCCTTCCCATCGGCGCACGGGGATCGGCGGCCAAGCTCGCCGGCGCCACCTTCCCGCTGTGGGTCTCCGACGTCGTCCAGGAGATCTTCGGCGAGGAGATCGCGCTGCAGACCCCGGACACGCTGCCCCTTGCCCGGTCGATCCTGGCCGCCCCCGGTGGTGCGACCGCCGGTGGCTCCAACGAGATCCAGCGCAACATCATCGCCGAGCGCGTGCTGGGCCTGCCCAAGGACGCCGGCGTGGACAAGAACGTGCCCTTCAACCAGCTCAAGCTGTCCAAGTGACCGCCGCGTCCGCCCAAGGAGCGACCTCGTGACCCTCATCGACACCGACGACCAGCGCGATCTGGCGAGCAGTGTCCGGCGTTTCGTCTCCGGTCAGGCGCCGATGTCCGCCGTCCGGAAGACCATCGACGCGAAGCAGGCCTTCGACCCGGAGGTCTGGCGGCGGCTGAGCCAGGAGCTCGGCGTCGCGGGCCTGGCGATCCCCGAGGAGTACGGCGGCGCCGGCGCCTCGTGGTCCGACCTCGTCGTCGCCCTGCGCGAGCTCGGCGCCGGCCTGGTGCCGACGCCGGTGCTGGCGACCAGCGTCCTGGCGACCGGCACGCTGCTCGCCCTGGACGACGAGGACGCCCGGCGCGAGTGGCTGCCGCGCTTCGCCGACGGCACCGCCGTCGGCACGCTGGCGGTCAGCGAGGGCCCGCGTCGCGAGTGGGCGGTGAGCGACTCCGCCTGCACCGTGGCCGACGGCACGATCAGCGGCACGAAGACCTCGGTGCTCAACGCCGCGGAGGCCGACGTCCTGCTGGTTCCCACCGCCGAGGGCATCTTCCTCGTGGAGAAGGACGCACCCGGTCTCACCGTCACCCCCGTCGACTCGCTGGACCTGACCCGCGGCATCGCGACGGTCACCCTCGACAAGACCCCCGGGCGCCTGCTCGCCGGGGACGCGGCCGCCGCCATCGACACGGTGGCCGTCCTGGCGGACCTGGCCCTGGCCAGCGAGCAGGCTGCGGCGACCAAGGCGTGCCTGGACATGACGACCGAGTACGCCAAGATCCGCTACAGCTTCGGCCAGCCGATCGGCATCTACCAGGGCGTCAAGCACCCGCTCGCCGACATCTACACCGACTGGGCGCTGACCGACGCCGCCGTCCGCAAGGCGTCGGAGTCGCTGGCCCTCGGCAGCCCCACGGCCTCGCTGGACGCCGCGTCGGCCCGGCTCCTGGCCTCCAGCGGGTACGTCGAGGCCGCGAAGATGACGATGCTGCTGCACGGCGGCATCGGCTTCACCTGGGAGCACGACGCGCACCTGTACTACCGCAACGCCATCACCGGCAACGTGCTCCTGGGCGGTCCGGCGGCCCAGCAGGACCGCGTCGCCACGAAGCTCGGGGTCTGACCGCCATGTATCCCGGGACCTGGGCGCAGACGGCGCCGGACAAGACCGCGATCGTGATGGCCGGCTCCGGCCGGTCGCTCACCTACCGGCAGCTCGACGACAACAGTCGCCGGACTGCCCACTTCCTGCGGGACACCGTAGGGCTGGTGCCCGGCGACTCCGTCGTGGTGCTCAGCGACAACGTGCCCGAGACGCTGGAGCTGTACTGGGCCGGCGTGCGCATCGGGCTGTACGTGACCTTCGCCAACAGCCACCTGGCTGCGCCGGAGGCCGACTACATCATCGAGAACTCCGGCGCCCGGGTGCTCTTCGTGTCGGCGAACCTGGCCGATCTCGCGACGAAGCTGCAGGCGCCGTCGGTGCAGCACCGGCTGGCCTTCGGCGGGCCGGTGCCCGGCTACGAGAGCTACGAGGCGGTGCGGGACGCGGCGTCGGACGAGCCGCTGGGCGACCAGCCGCGTGGCGACACGATGCTCTACTCGTCGGGCACCACCGGCCGGCCCAAGGGCATCAAGCGCCCGCTGACCGGGGCGCAGGTCGACGAGCAGAGCGCCATGTCGGCGACGCTGCAGCTGCTCTACGGCATGACGGAGCAGACCATCTACCTGTCGCCGGCACCGGCGTACCACGCGGCACCCATGGCGTTCATGGCAGCGGTGCAGTCGCTGGGCGGCACCGTGGTCATGATGGAGAAGTTCGACCCCGAGGGCGTGCTCGAGGCGATCCAGCGGTTCCGCGTCACCGAGATGCAGATGGTGCCGACGCACTTCGTGCGCCTGCTCAAGCTGCCGGAGGACGTGCGCGCCAGCTACGACCTGTCCTCGCTGCGCATGGTCATCCACGCGGCCGCACCGTGCCCGCCGGACGTCAAGCGGGCGATGATCGACTGGCTCGGGCCGATCATCATGGAGTACTACGCCTCCACGGAGGCCGCCGGCTCCACGTTCATCGACTCCGCCACCTGGCTGGAGCACCCGGGTTCGGTCGGGAAGCCCAGCACGCCGGGCAGCCTGCACATCTGCGACGTCGAGGGCAAGGAGCTCGGGCCGCGCGAGGTCGGGACGATCTACTTCGCCTCGGCGACCGGCACGCGCCCGTTCAGCTACCACGGGGACGAGCTGAAGTCCCAGAGCGCCGAGCACCCCGACAACCCCGGGTGGACCACCGTGGGCGACCTCGGCTACCTGGACGAGGACGGGTTCCTGTACCTGACCGACCGCTCGTCGTTCATGATCATCTCGGGTGGGGTCAACATCTACCCGCAGGAGATCGAGAACGCCTTCACGCTGCACCCGAAGGTGGCCGACATCGGCGTCATCGGCGTGCCCGACCCCGAGATGGGCGAGCGCGTCGTGGCCTTCGTCGAACCCGCCGCGGGTGTCGAGGTCACCGACGACCTGGCGGGCGAGCTCGCCACGTTCGCCCGTGAGCACCTCGCCGGCTACAAGGTCCCCCGGGAGTTCCACTTCCGCGAAGCCCTGCCGCGCACGCCCACCGGCAAGATGGTGAAGGGCAAGCTCCGGGACGAGTACGCCGCCACGGTGGGGTGATCCGCCACCGCTGAGCGGGCAAGCGAGGGGGCGTGGTGGACGTCGTCGTCGAGGTGGGCGGCTGGGAGCACGAGTGCTGCGGGGAAGCCATCGAGCGGAACCAGCTGGTCGACCTGGAGTGCCTCCGCTACACGGCGCAGGACGGTGGGACTCGCCTTGCCGAGTCGCACCACGACCTCGAGCTGCCCGTGATGGAACGTGTCAGCGGACGGGTGGTCGACGTCCGGGTGGTGCCGCGGGACGGCGCCCCGCAGCCTGTCCTGCGCATACCGAGCGGGACGGCGCTGCGGGGCTTCGACGAGGACGACGACGGCCATCTCGAGGATCCGTGGACAGGTGAGGTGGTGCGGGCGGCAGGCCGGGAGTTCCTCGTGACCGTGCGAACCGGCCATCGGCCGTGACGCCGGCGGGCATGCCACCACCCCTGAGACCGAGCGACATCGCGTCCTCAGAACGGTGGCGGATCCTCGCCCACCGCCGGTTGCGTCGGCGGTGGGCCAGGCGACTCCTCGAGCACCCGCCATCCGGGTGGTCGGCTGATCCGGGTGACGCCGGACGGCGTGATGACGGTGAGCATCCCGTCGTCGCTCAACGTGTGGGTCCAGCCGTCGGCGTGGGTCTTGAGCCGATGGTGCCGGCGGCACAGGCAGCACAAGTTCGCGCAGTCGGTCGGGCCGCCGGCCCCGTGTGGGACGACGTGGTCCAGGTCGGCCCATCCGGCGCTCACGTGGCACCCCGGATGACGGCAGGTGCGGTCGCGGGTGACTACGAAGCGGCGCTGCCCCGCCGACGGGCTGTAGCGGTCCACGGCGGGGGGCGCTGAGAGGACCGGGCAGCCGCACGACGTGCCCTGGTGTGCCGGGCACCCCCGGGCGACGAGGCGCTCCAGCTCCCGGCGACCGGTGACGGCGAGGAGCCGCCCGCACGAGTCGGTGACGGCGATGTCGAGGGTGCCACCGGGAGGAGCCTGCAGCCCGCCCGGGCCCAGGGCGTCCAGCTGTCCGAGCAGTTCCCTCAGGTGGGCGGCGGTGATGGCCTCTCCGTCCACCTCTCCCACTGCCGCCGGAGTCGGGCCGGGCGCGAAGGCGGCGGGCAGGGCTGAGCCCGCGTCGAGGAAGGCGCCGACGGTGAGTGCCTCGAGCGGGGCGATCACCGTGACGTGCGCCGCGACCGGGGGCCGCTCCTGCCACGGACGCAGCATCAGGTCGATGCCGGCCCCGACACGCAACATCCCGATGGGCCGTCGGTCCCCGGCCTCCTGCGCGGCGCGGGCGTGCGCACCGAGGGTCTTCCGGCAGGCCACCGCATCGGGGTGCGGCATCAGCATGCTGAGCTCGCTCATCCCGTTCCCGATGCGTCGGACCGTCACGTCCGCGGCCTGTTGCGCCTGCCACCGCCGGCGGTCGGTGGCCTCGGCGTCGAGGGCGACCAGTTCGCGGTGGATCCGCTCCCGCAGTCGCCGTACCGACAGCTGGGTCGCGATCGGGAGCACGGCTCGTTCCACGGCTGCGACGACCGCGGGATCGCTGTCGTCGGCGGGGCGCCCCAGCTCTGCTGCGATCGCCCGGGCGCGTGGCCAGTCCAGCCGCCCAGCGGCCAGCTCGGCCCAGGTCGCCGGCAGCCGGCTCGCGAAGATCTGGGCCTGGTCAAGCAGCGTCACGGCCGCCGTCCGGCTCGCGTTCAGGATCAGCGCCAGCTCGTCGAGCACGAACTCGCTGACGCCGTCGGGCCCCGCGCCGGCGGCTCCGGCTTCACCCGGCCGCGGGTCGACGGGGGCCGGGCGATCCGCGGCAATGTCGAGTGCCAGTTCGCACTTGAGCGCGGCCAGCTGGGCCTCGGCGACCGTGACCTGCTGCATCAATCGCGCCGACTCCGACGAGGAGCGTCGGCGCGGAAGCCAGGCACCCAACCGTTCGACCCGGCCAGGGGGCTCGGAGTCCGCCTGCTCCCACGGTGAGGGCGCGGCGTCGACGGGCACGACGGTCACACCGACCGCGAACCCGCCCCCGACTGCCATGCCCTGACGCTAGCCACGGGGTACGACAGTTCCGACGCGTTGACCAGCGCGTTCACCACCATGGCGGCGTTGGAACGACAGAAGGACCCGACCGCGTGGTCGGGTCCTTCGAGGAGCGCTCCCCCGACTGGACTTGAACCAGTAACCCTGCGATTAACAGTCGCATGCTCTGCCAATTGAGCTACGGGGGACGAGCGGGCGCGAGCACCCGCTGGCGCCGACGAGACTACCGCAACGGTCGGACTCGACCTCGCCCCCCTCGGCCGTGTCCGGAGGCGACGATGCTCACAGGTAGCGTCATCGCCTGTTCCGCTCCCGTTGTCCTGGAGGTTCCCGTGGCGAAGCTGTCGTTCCTGGCCGGATTCGGCGCCGGTTATGTGCTCGGCTCACGGGCCGGACGCGAGCGCTACGAGCAGATCCGGCAGGGCTGGGACCGCGCGAAGGACGACCCGCGCCTGCAGAGCCTGGCCGGCATGGCGCAGGCCCGGGCCGACGACGCGTTCTCCTCGATCCGCGCCCGCATGGGCACCGACGCCCCCCGCTGAGTCAGTCGGGCTGGTCGGCCGCCACGAGTTCGGCCAGCTTCTGCCGGGCCACCTCGCGCGCGACCGGATCGGCGCGGTCGGCGTCGTCGTCGAACACGACGGTCCACTCCCGCTCGGCCTGACCGGGGATCCGCCGGGCCACCAGCAGCACCCCTCCCCTGCCCGGCAGCGGAGAGCGCTGGCTGGCCACCACGGTCTGATCGACCCGCCGGCGCACGATGGCGGGCAGGTCGCCGGCGTCGGCGAGCACGTGCCGCTGCACCGGGAGGCGCGCCTGCACTCCTGGTTCCACCTCGGCCAACGGGGTGACGGTGAACGTGCCGCCCGTCTGGCCGGCCGCCGACCACGTCGCCGAGCCGATCTCGTGCCACGGCAGCGGCTCGCCGAGCCCACCGTCGGCCCCCAACCGGCGCAGGCCACGGGGAGTGGCCACCAGCCACCCCTCGTCGCGGGCGAGCCGGCCCCACGCCAGCGCCTGCTCGTCGGCGTCCAGGGCCGCACGCACCGCCTCGGGCGGCCGGGCGAACCGTCGCCGCAGCTCGTCGAGCAGGCTCATCCCAGACCGCCGATCGCGCGCTTGCGCAGCGAGATGGCCAACTGCTCGAGGTCCATGAGCTGCTTGAAGGCCTTCATGTACTCGTCGCCGCTCTCCACGGGGTTCATCCGCTGCAGCCGCCCCTTCAGCGCGGAAACCTCCCGCATGGTGGCCATCTCCTGCAGCCGGGCCATCACCGCGATCACGTAGCCGGCGTCGGCCTCGCCGGTGGAGCGCAGCGGCTCGACGGCCAGCGCCGTCAGCTGGGCCCGCGCGGACTCCCGGTCGCACTGCTCGGCCACCAGGTCCAGCCAGGCCGGACCGGTCACGGTGGCGCCCGCTGCTCCCCCGGCCCCGGCGACCGCTGCGGCCACCGCGGCGTAGTCCGGGTGGGTGTAGGCCGCGGGTGGCACGGCGTCGAAGGTCGGGCCGGCCAGCTCGGGCACCTGGAGGGCGGCCTTGACCGCCTCGCGCTCGATCGCGATCGCCGCGTCGTCCGGCGTCCGCTGCGGCGTCCGCGGCCGCCCGCGCGCGGGCGCCTGGCCCTCACCGGTGTGCCGGCGCACCCGCGCCAGCACGTCGGCCTCGTCGGTGTCGCCGATGAGCGACGCCAGCCGGCGGGCGTAGGCCGGCCGCAGCGCGTGGTCCTTGATCTGGGCCAGCAGCGGGGCGGTCTTCTCCAGCGCGGCGACGCGGCCCTCGACGGTGTCCAGGTCGTAGTCGGCCAGCGTCGTCTTGAGCACGAACTCGATCAGCGGCGAGCGCCGGGCGATGAGGTCGCGCACCGCGGCGTCCCCCTGCTCCTGGCGCAGCTCGCACGGGTCTCGCCCCTCCCCCTCGACGGCGACGAAAGTCTGGGCGACGAAGCGCTGGTCCTCCTTGAACGTCTTCATCGCGGCGGCCTGGCCCGCCGCGTCCCCGTCGAAGGTGTAGACCACCTCGCCGCGGAACTCGTCCTGGTCCATGAGCAGCCGGCGCAGCACGCTGATGTGCTCCCCGCCGAAGGCCGTGCCGCAGGAGGCGACGGCGGTGGTGACGCCGGCCAGGTGGCACGCCATCACGTCGGTGTAGCCCTCAACCACGACGGCCTGGTGCCGCTTGGCGATGTCGCGCTTGGCCCGCTCGATGCCGTAGAGCACGGTGCTCTTCTTGTAGAGCGGGGTCTCGGGGGTGTTCAGGTACTTGGGACCCGGGTCGTCGTCCATGAGCTTGCGGGCGCCGAAGCCGATGACGTCGCCGGTGATGTCGCGGATGGGCCACACCAGCCGACGGTGGAAGCGGTCGATCAGGGTGCCGCGGGAGGACTCCTTCGCCAGCCCGGCGGTGACCAGCTCGCTCTGGGTGAACCCGGCGCCGCGCAGGTGCCGGGTGAGGGCGTCCCAGCCGCCCGGAGCGAACCCGCAGCCGAAGTCGAGCGCGACCTGCCGGTCGAACCCGCGCTCGGCCAGGAACTGGCGCGCCGGCGCGGCGTCCGGGGTGCCCAGCTGCTCGGTGAAGAAGGTGGCCGCAGCGGCGTTGGCCGCGACCAGCCGGGCGCGCTGGCCCACCGAGGCACGGTCGGGGCCCGCCGTGGGCCGCCCGCCGTCGTCCTCGTACTTGAGCTCGATGTTCGCCCGGTTGGCCAGCAGCTCGACGGCCTCGGAGAAGCTGAGGTGGTCGATCTGCTGGATGAAGGAGATGACGTCGCCACCCACCCCGCAGCCGAAGCAGTGGTAGAGGCCGCGGCTGGGCGTCACCTGGAAGGACGGCGACTTCTCGTCGTGGAACGGGCACAGCCCCTTCATGCTGCCGCCGCCGGCGTTCTTGAGCTGAAGGTGCTCGCCGACGATCTCGTCGATCCGCGAGCGCTCGCGGACCAGCGCGATGTCCGCGGCCCGGATGCGTCCCCGGCCGGCCATCAGGAGCTGCCCCCGATGACCGCGACGCCGACCGCCCCGGCCATCACGGCGGTGTTGCGCCGGCTGATGACCAGCTCCAGCCAGAGCAGGAAGACCTGGTGGTCCAGGGGCATCTGCGGCGTGGCGGTCAGCGTGGGCCGCGGCGACCAGCCGCCGGTCGAGCCGCTGTGCGCGACCTGCTGCCCGCCCGAGAGGAAACGGTGGGTGCCGTGCCAGTGGGACAGGGTCTCCACCTGGACGACCGTGCCGTCGAGGTCGGCGACCCACGTCCCCTTCCAGTACGAGGCCTGTCGCGCCCGCAGCCGAGCAGAGTCTTCGGGATCGAGCGCCCAGCGGCCCGTCAGCTCGCCCTTGCGCTTGCTGAACGACCACTCGCGATCGCCGACGACGGCGCTGGCCTGCTCCTTCCAGTTGGCCGCCTGGAGGGTGGCGACCAGCCCGCCGTCGGCCAGCACCGGGATCACGCCCTTGCCGGCGCCGGCTGTCCCGGCCATGCCCAGTTCGAGCACCATGTCTCCTCAGCCGATCCCGGGAGCGCCGGCAACGGACTCGCCCGTCGCCCGGTAGAGCAGGTAGGCCGCGGTCTCCCGCAGGATGTACCGGAACTGCGTGACCCGCGTCTGCACCGCCGGGCCCTGGCGCGTGGGCGAGCTCTCGGCGGCGATGCCCGCGTCCTCGGCCATGCGCTCGGCACGCATGGCGTGCCAGGGGTCGGTCACCAGGACGGCGGTGGACCACCCGCGCTCCGCGAACGCGTCCGAGACCACCCGCATGCTCTGCAGGGTGTCCACGCCCTCGGGGACGGCGAGCAGCGCGTCGGCGGAGATGCCGCCGGCCGCCAGGTAGTCGCGACCGGCCTCGGCCTCGGTGAACGCGTCGCCTGCCGCCTTGCCACCGACGGTCACGACCACCGGAGCGACGCCGGCCTCGTAGAGGGCGCGGGCGTGCTCCAACCGCGCCTCGAAGATCGACGAGGGCACCCCGTTGTACTGCGCCGAGCCCAGCACCACGATCGCGTCGGACGGCGGGCGGGCGTCCTGCCGCGCCGTCCACCAGATCGCCAGCGCGGTGGCGGCGACCAGGAGCAACGACGCGAGGACGGCTGCGCCGACCACCCGCCCCATCAGGCTCCGCACGCGCACACCCACGTGTCATGGGTACCACGCGGGACCGACGACGCGACGCCCCTGGGGATGGCCGTCGCGCGTCCCGCTTATCGGTAATGATTCTCGTTATGGCTAGGGTGTCGGTGATCCACCGTCGACCACCTGGAGCACCCATGCCCATCCACCCCTCCCCCGCCCTCCGGGCCGTCGCGCTGGCCGCGGTGCTGCCCCTCGCGCTGGCTGCCGGCTGTGCGTCGGCCGACGACGAGGGCACCGACGCCGGCGCCGCACCGACGACCGAGGCGACTCCTGCCGCGACCGAGACGTCCTCTGCCGCCGAGCCGACCGAGGTAGGGGCCAGCGCACCGCGCCTGGCACTCACCTACGACGGCGGCATCCAGGTCCTCGACGCCACGACGCTCGAGGTGCTCGCCGACGAGTCGCTGACCGGCTTCAACCGGCTCAACCCCGCCGGGGACGGCCGGCACTTCCTCGTCTCGACCCAGGGCGGCTTCCGGCTGCTCGACGGCGGCGCGTGGGCCGAGCCGCACGGCGACCACGACCACCACTACACGGCCGATCCCCAGCTCACCGACGTGCTGTTCCCGGCGGAGAAGCCCGGGCACGTGGTCGCCCACGCCGGCCGGACCGTGCTCTTCGACGACGGCACCGGCGACGTGACCGCGTTCGACAGCGCCGAGATCGCCGACCCCGACCGCGAGCTGCTCGAGTTCTCCACGCCGGAGGCGCACCACGGGGTCGCCGTCGAGCTGGCGGACGGCACCATGCTGGTCTCCGACGGCGACGAGGAGTCGCGCAGCGGCGTCCGCATCCTGGACGCCGACGGGAACGAGATCGCCGCACGCGACGACTGCCCGAACGTGCACGGCGAGACCGTGGCCGCCGGCGAGGCGATCGTGATCGGCTGCCAGGACGGCGCCGTGCTGTACCGCGAGGGCGAGCTGACCAAGATCGACAGCCCCGACGAGTACGGCCGCATCGGCAACCAGTTCGGCACCGAGGACTCGCCGATCGTGCTCGGCGACTACGAGCGCAGCGAGGACGACCGGTCGAGCACCGTCGCGCTCATCGACACCACCACCGCGTCACTGCGCCTGGTCGACCTCCCGGCGCCGTACTGGTACCAGTCGTTCGACCGCGGACCCGACGGCGAGGGCCTCGTGCTGACCTACGACGGCGCCCTGCAGGTCATCGACGTCGCCTCCGGCACGGTCACCCGGTCGATCCCGGTGACCGCCCCGTGGGAGGAGTCGGACAACTGGCAGGACCCGCACCCGCAGGTCGTCGTCGTCGACGGCATGGCCTACGTGACCGAGCCGGCCACCCGGCAGATCCACGCCGTCGACATCGCGGGCGGTGAGGTCTGGAAGAGCGCCGGCCTGGACGTGTCGCCCAACGAGCTGGCGGGCGTCAGCGGCGACGTCGAGGAGCACGCCGAGCACGAGCACGAGGGCGAGCACGGGGACGAGCACGACGACGAGCACGACGAGTGACCCGGGCCGGATCTCTGGGCGCGGCCGCGGTCGCTGGCTGTCTCGCCTGCGGCCTCGCCGCGTGCGGCTCCGGACAGGCCGCCACCGACGACGGCCGGCTGGCGGTCGTCGCCACCTCCTACCCGCTGGAGTACGTCGCAGCGGAGGTCGGCGGCGACCTGGTGTCGGTCACGAACCTCACCCCGGCCGGCGGGGACAGCCACGGGCTCGAGCTGTCCCCGCGCGACATCACGACGCTGACCGCGGCCGACGTCGTGGTGCACCTGTCCGGCGCCCTCCAGGCGTCGGTCGACGACGTCGTCGCCCAGCAGGACCCCGAGCACCTGGTGGACGCCGCACCCCTGGCCGACCACGGGGCCGATCCGCACTTCTGGCTCGACCCGGTGCGGATGGCCGACCTCGCCGACGACGTGGCCGACGAGTTCGCGGCGGTCGACCCCGAGCACGCGCCCGAGTACGCCGACGGCGCCGAGCGGCTGCAGGCCACGCTGGAGCGGCTCGACGAGCGGTACGCCGAGGAGCTCGACCCGTGCCGGGGGGCGACGCTGCTCGCCTCCCACGAGGCGTTCGGCTACCTCGCCGACCGGTACGGGCTCGAGCAGGTCGGCGTGGCCGGCCTCGACCCGCACGTCGAGGTCTCCCCCGCCCGGCTCCGCCAGGTGGCCGACGAGGTGCGGAGCTCCGGGGCCCGCACGATCTTCTTCGAGGCCGCGGCCGGACTCGGGGTGGCGGAGACGCTGGCCTCCGAGCTCGACCTGGGTTCGGACGTGCTGCACCCGATCGAGCGGGTGGCCGACGACGAGACCTATCCGGAGCTGATGGCGGCGAACCTGGCCGCGCTCCGCCGGGGGCTCGTCTGCGGGTGACGTGGGAGGGCCGCGCCGGCTCGGTCAGGAGCCGGCGCGGTCCCCGCCCAGGGCCGCCCGGCCGGCCTCCAGCCGGGCCACCGGCACCCGGAACGGGGAGCAGGACACGTAGTCCAGGCCCACCTCGGAGAAGAAGTGCACCGAGTCGGGGTCGCCGCCGTGCTCGCCGCAGATGCCGAGCTTCAGCTCCGGGCGGGCGGCCCGGCCGGCCTCGGCGGCGATCTGCACCAGCCGCCCCACCCCGTCCCGGTCCAGGGACTCGAACGGCGAGATCCCGAAGATCCCCTTGTCCAGGTACTGGTGGAAGAACGCCGCCTCGACGTCGTCGCGGGAGAAGCCCCAGGTCATCTGCGTCAGGTCGTTGGTGCCGAACGAGAAGAACTCCGCGGAACCGGCGATCTCCCCGGCGGTGAGCGCGGCGCGGGGCACCTCGATCATGGTGCCGATCAGCGGTTGCACGTCGATGCCGCAGCTCTCGCAGACCTCGGCGAGCACCCGCTGGGTCTCCTCGCGGATCGCCTCCAGCTCCTGCACGGCGCCGACCAGCGGGATCATGATCTCCGGTCGCGGGTCTCCCCCGGCGAGCTTGCGCTCGCAGGCCGCCTCGGCGATCGCGCGCACCTGCATGGCGAACAGGCCGGGAACGACCAGACCCAGCCGCACCCCGCGCAGTCCGAGCATCGGGTTGGACTCGTGCATGCCACGGACGGCGGCCAGCAGCCGCAGGTTGCCCTCGTCGGGCTCGCCCCGCTCCTCGGCCAGCGCGACGCGCACGGAGAGCTCGGTGAGGTCGGGCAGGAACTCGTGCAGCGGCGGGTCGAGCAGCCGCACGGTCACCGGCAGCCCGTCCATCGCCTCGAAGATCTCCAGGAAGTCCTGCTTCTGCAGCGGCTCCAGGGCGTCCAGCGCGCTCTGCCGGTCGGCGTCACCGTCGGCCAGGATCAGCTTCTCGACGAGCTTCCGGCGGTCGCTGCCCAGGAACATGTGCTCGGTGCGGCACAGGCCGATGCCCTGGGCGCCGAAGCGCCGGGCTCGGGCGGAGTCCTCCGGGGTGTCGGCGTTCGTGCGGACGTCGAGCCGCCGCTGCTGGTCGGCGTGCGTGAGGATGCGGTGCACGCTGCGCACGATGTCGTCGGTGTCCTCGGCCGTCGGGTCGATCTCGCCCTCGAAGTAGCGGACGACCGACGACGGCTCCACCGGCACCTCGCCCAGCCACACGCGCCCGGTCGAGCCGTCGATGGAGATGACGTCGCCCTCGTTGACGACGGTCCCGTCGGGCGCGGTGAACTTCTTCCCCTTGGTGTCGACCTGCAGCTCCTCGGCGCCGCACACGCAGGTCTTGCCCATGCCGCGGGCCACCACGGCCGCGTGCGAGGTCTTGCCGCCGCGACTGGTCAGCACGCCCTGGGCGGCGATCATCCCGGAGAGGTCGTCGGGGTTGGTCTCCCGGCGCACGAGGATGACGTCCTCGCCGCGGTCCGCCCACGTCGCCGCCTCCGCGGACGAGAAGACCGCCTTGCCGACGGCGGCCCCGGGCGAGGCGTTCATGCCCTGGGTGAGCTGCGTGGCGTCCCCACCGGAGACGAAGCGCGGGAACATCAGCTGGGCCAGCTGGTCCCCGGTCACCCGGCGGACCGCCTCGTCCATGTCGATGAGCCCCTCGTCGACCAGCTGGGTGGCGATCACGAACGCGGCGGCAGCGGTGCGCTTGCCGACGCGGGTCTGCAGCATCCACAGCTTGTTGCGCTCGACGGTGAACTCGATGTCGCACAGGTCGCGGTAGTGGCCCTCGAGCCGGCTCATGATGCCCATGAGCTCGTCGTAGGCGCCGCGGTCGATGCTCTGCAGGTCGACCAGCGGCACGGTGTTCCGGATGCCGGCGACCACGTCCTCGCCCTGGGCGTTCTGCAGGTAGTCGCCGTACACGCCCTGCGCGCCGCTGCCCGGGTCGCGGGTGAAGGCGACGCCGGTGCCCGAGTCCATGCCCAGGTTGCCGAAGACCATCGCGCAGACGTTGACCGCGGTGCCGGCATCGCTCGGGATGCGCTCGCGCCGGCGGTAGATGACCGCGCGGTCGGAGTTCCACGAGTCGAAGACGGCGTTGATCGCCAGGTCCATCTGCTCGCGCGGGTCCTGCGGGAAGTCGCGGCCGGTGTGCTCCCGGACGATCTCCTTGAACCGGCCGACGACGTCGGTCAGGTGCGCGGCGTCCAGGTCGAGGTCGGACTCCGTGCCCTGCTCCCGCTTCACCTCGTCGAGCGCCTCGTCGAACAGCTCGCCGTCGATGCCCAGGACGGTCTTGCCGAACATCTGGATCAGCCGGCGGTAGGAGTCCCAGGCGAACCGCTCGCTGCCCGCCTGCGCGGCGAGGCCCTGCACCGACTCGTCGTTCAGGCCGACGTTGAGGACGGTCTCCATCATCCCGGGCATCGAGGCGGCTGCACCGGAGCGCACCGAGACCAGCAGCGGGTCGTCGGGGTCGCCCAGCGACTTGCCCATCGCCTTCTCGAGCGCCCTCAGGTGCTCGGTGACCTGGCCGTCGAGCTCCTCGGGGGTGCCGCCGTGCTCCAGGTAGTAGCGGCACGCGTCGGTGGTGATGGTGAAGCCCGGCGGCACCGGCAGCCCCAGGTTGGTCATCTCGGCGAGGTTGGCTCCCTTGCCGCCGAGCAGGTCCTTCTGCTCCTTGTTGCCCTCGCTGAAGTCGTAGACCCACGTCGCCTTGCTGGTCATCGCCCCGTACCTCCGCGTTCGACAGCTCGCTACCGCTTGGAGGGGATCGTGCCGTACCGGAGCGACGGCGGCCGGATCAGTCGGTGCCGCAGATCCGGAGGCCGTCCTCCCCGATGACCGTCAGCTCGGACGTCGTCCCGTCGGCCCACCGCACCGGTACCAGCCGCACGTCCCCGTCCCTGCGCACCTCGCCCAGCTCGGGGTCACCGTCGCCCAGGTACTCGCCGGCCACGTCACCCGGCTCCAGCCGTGCCCGCTCGTCCGCGCAGAGCAGGGCGTGCGCCGTCTCGGTGTCGTCCGCGGCGAGGGCGGTCAGGAAGACCCCGGTCACCTCGGTCGCCTGCTCGCTGCCCGAGCCGCGGATCACGACGCCGAGGAGCACGACGAGCACAGCGGCGAGCACCGTGCCGCCGAAGATCAGCACCAGCCACTTGCCCGACCGCTGCGGAGCACCGGTGTGCAGCGGCGCCGGGTCGTCGTCGTAGAGGAAGGGCCCGCTGGTCATCCGCCGCTCGTCTCCAGTTCCGCGCCCACCGGAGGTCGGGGGTCGTCCCGGTCGGCCAGCCAGCCCTCGGGCAGGGCGACCGGCCGCGGCGGGGTCGTGCGGCCGCGCGGAGCCCCGAGGACGGCGGTCGGATAGGGCTGGTCGGGGATGCGCGCGAGCAGCTCGGCCAGCTCGTCGAGACCGCTGACCATGGCCAGCGCCCGCCGCACGTCGGATCCGACGGAGAACCCCTTGAGGTACCAGGCGACGTGCTTGCGGAAGTCGCTGCAGCCGTGGCGCTCGCCGTGCTCCTCGGCCAGGAGCGTGGCGTGCCGGTGCATGATCGCGGCCACCTCGGACATGGTCGGCAGCACCCGGCGGGACTCGCCGGCGAAGGCGGCGGCCAGGTCGCCGAACAGCCACGGCCGGCCCAGGCATCCCCGGCCGATGACCACGCCGGCGCAGCCGGTCTCGGCGACCATGCGCAGGGCGTCGTCGGCCTCCCATATGTCGCCGTTGCCCAGCACCGGGATGTCGACGCTCTCGACCAGCCGCGCGATGGGCGCCCAGTCGGCGGTGCCGCTGTAGAGCTGGTCGGCCGTGCGCCCGTGCAGGGTGATGGCGGCGGCGCCCTCGTCCTGGGCGATCCGGCCTGCGTCGAGGTAGGTGACGTGGTCGGCGTCGATGCCGATGCGGGTCTTGATCGTGACCGGGACGTCCTTCGCGGCGCGCACGGCCTCGCGGACGATGTTCCGCAGCAGGACGCGGTGCCAGGGCAGCGCGGAGCCGCCGCCCTTGCGGGTCACCTTGGGCACCGGGCACCCGAAGTTCAGGTCGATGTGCGCCGGGCGGGTACCGGCGACGCCCTCGTCGACCAGCATCTCCACCGCACGGCCGACGGTCGCCGGGTCGACGCCGTAGAGCTGGACGGAGAACGCGTCCTTCTCGTCGGCGGTCGCGCGCACCATCCGCAGCGTCTTCTCGTTGCGCTCGACCAGCGCGCGGGTGGTGATCATCTCGCAGACGTAGAGGCCGGCGCCGAACTCCCGGCACAGCGTCCGGAACGCCGGGTTGGTGATGCCGGCCATCGGCGCGAGCACGACCGCGGGGTCGACGGTCAGCGCCCCGAGCCGCAACGGCGGGAGCGCCGTCGTCGTCGGCTCGAGGGTGGCGGTCACGGCACCCAGCGTAGGCGGCGAGGTACGTCACCCCGGCGCGACGGGGCGGTGGCCCCCACGCGGCCGTTCCGTGGCCCGGGGTGTCCGCTCCAGGGACACCGCTCCGGCCGCCGTCCCTGGCATCCTGCCCGCATGGGCGTCACGGACTGGGACCACAACAGCTGGTACCACCGGCTGCTCCTGCGGCAGGTGCCCGCCGGAGCCCAGCGGGCGCTGGACGTCGGCTGCGGCGCCGGCACGCTCGCGCGCCGCCTCGCCGCGACGGTCCCGCACGTCGACGGCATCGACCGGTCGCCGGTGATGGTCGACGCGGCGCGCGAGGGAGCCCCGCCCAACCTGACCCTGCAGGTCGCCGACGCCCTGACCGTCGACCTGCCCGCCGCCTCCTACGACGCGGTCCTCAGCGTCGCGGTCCTGCACCACCTGCCACTGGACGAGGCGCTGCCCCGCATGGCCGGGTGGCTGCGACCGGGGGGCGTGCTCGCCGCACTGGCCCTCCCGGCAGGAGACCTGCCTCGCGACCTCCCGGTCGAGCTGGCGGCGGCGATCGGCCACCACGCCCTCGGGCTCGCCTTCAGCGGCCTGCGCCCGGTGACCGGCGCCGATCTCTTCCGGCACGAGGACAGCCACGACGCGATGCCCGTGGCCGACGGCTCGCTGACCACCCGTCAGGTACGGGCGCAGGCGGCCGACCTGCTGCCGGGCGTCCGCGTCCGGCGGCTGCTGTTCTGGCGCTACCTGCTGGTCTGGCACAAGCCGGCCTGACGCCCGCCCGGTGCCGGGCGGGCGTCAGGCGGGCGTGGTCAGCAGCCGACGAGGCGGGCGCCCAGGTAGGACTCGACCTGGTCCAGGCCGACCCGCTCCTGGCTCATCGAGTCCCGCTCGCGGATGGTCACCGCCTGGTCCTCGAGGGTGTCGAAGTCGACGGTGATGCAGAACGGCGTCCCGACCTCGTCCTGCCGGCGGTACCGGCGGCCGATGGCGCCGGCGTCGTCGAAGTCGACGTTCCAGTTCCGGCGCAGGGCGGTGGCGAGGTCCTTCGCCTTCGGCGAGAGATCGGCGTTGCGCGACAGCGGGAGGACGGCGGCCTTCACCGGCGCCAGCCGCGGGTCGAGCGTGAGCACCGTGCGGGTGTCGACGCCGCCCTTCGCGTTGGGCGCCTCGTCCTCGGTGTAGGCCTCGATGAGGAAGGCCATCAGCGAGCGGGTCAGGCCGGCCGCGGGCTCGATGACGTAGGGCGTCCAGCGCGTGTTGCTGGCCTGGTCGAAGTAGGACAGATCGGTGCCGGAGTGCTCGGTGTGCGTCCTCAGGTCGAAGTCGGTGCGGTTGGCGATGCCCTCCAGCTCGCCCCACTCCGACCCCTGGAAGCCGAAGCGGTACTCGATGTCGACGGTGCGCTTCGAGTAGTGCGACAGCTTCTCCTTCGCGTGCTCGTAGTGCCGCAGGTTCTCCGGGGCGATGCCGAGGTCGGTGTACCAGCGGGTGCGCTCGTCGATCCAGTACTGGTGCCACTCCTCGTCGCTGCCCGGCTCGACGAAGAACTCCATCTCCATCTGCTCGAACTCGCGCGTGCGGAAGATGAAGTTGCCCGGGGTGATCTCGTTGCGGAAGGACTTGCCGATCTGCCCGATGCCGAACGGCGGCTTCTTGCGGGCGGCGCCCATGACGTTGGCGAAGTTCACGAAGATGCCCTGGGCGGTCTCCGGGCGCAGGTAGTGCAGCCCGGACTCGTCCTCGACGGGGCCGAGGTAGGTCTTGAGCATCATGTTGAAGTCGCGCGGCTCGGTCCACGCGCCCTTCGTGCCGCAGTTCGGGCAGGAGATGTCGGCCAGGCCGTTCTCCGGCGCCCGGCCCTTCTTCTCCTCGAAGGCCTCCTCCAGGTGGTCGGCCCGGAAGCGCTTGTGGCAGCTCTGGCACTCGGTCAGCGGGTCGGTGAAGACGCCGACGTGCCCGGATGCGACCCAGGTCTGGCGGGGCAGGATCACCGAGGAGTCCAGGCCGACGATGTCGTCCCGGCTCTGGACGACGGTGCGCCACCACTGCTTCTTGATGTTCTCCTTGAGCTCGACGCCCAGGGGGCCGTAGTCCCATGCGGAGCGGGTGCCGCCGTAGATCTCCCCGGACGGGAAGACGAAGCCCCGTCGCTTGCAGAGGTTCACGACCTTGTCGAGGCGGGCGGGGTCGTGCTTGGCGGTGCTGTCGCTCACGGCGAGAGGCTCCATCCGGCTGGCGGTCGGCGGTTGACCTGTCCACGGTAGTTGTGCGCCGGTGGACGCCTCCGCCCGCGGGTGCGCTCAGCTGCCCCGGAGGAGGATCAGCCAGGCGACCGTCGAGGCGACGATCACCAGGATCGGCAGCAGGGTGAGGACCACCCAGGGCCAGCGCCGCGGGTTGGCCCCCACCTGCACCGGCTCGATCGGGCGGTGCCGCATCTCGGGCGAGCTGAACGCCAGCGTCCGCTGCCGGACCGCCGGGCCGGGTGGCGCCGCCAGCTCGTCGGTGCGCCGGACGGCCAGTCGCCGCGCCTCGACCTCGGCCGGGTCGAGTTCCTCGACAGCGGGGGCCTCCGCGGGTGGAGTGCCACTCGCTGCGACCGGTGGCCGTGCGGGCCCCGGTACGGACGTCGTCGGAGGGTCCAGGGATGCGCGGTGGCCCGCCCACTCCGCGGGCATCGCCGCCGGGGGGCGGTCGGGCAGCGGCGGCAGCGTGATGTCGCGGGTGGGGTCCTCGGGCGCCGGGGGCCCGTCGTGCATCCGATCGGTCATGGGTGCCTCCGGGCGGTCCGCGGCCCGCCGGCGGCGGGAGCTCCGGTGCTGGATGCCCGCCCCGGCGCGCGCTACGCCTCCCCGCCCGCGGGCTGCAGCTCGTCGGCGTCCCGGTCGCTGTCGTCGTCGGTGAACTGCTGGGCGAGCAGCATGCGGACCTCGGCGTGCCGCACCAGGAAGGCCCGCTCGTCCAGCCGCTTGCGGCGCAGCCAGCCGGTGACCTCGTCGTTGCACTTGCTGGCGTTGCACGAGCCGCAGGCGGGGACGATGTTCTCCAGGGTGTACCGGCCGCCGCGGGACAGGGCGAGCACGCAGTCGCGCTGCAGCGGCACGCCGGTCGCGCCGCAGTAGGCGCAGCCGCCCCAGGCCTCCTGCAGCAGCGTCCACTGCCCGGGGCTCAGGTCGTGCTCGACGGCGTCCATGCGGCGCTTGCGCCGACGGGCGTACCGGGCGGTGCGGGTGCGGCTGACCACCGGCCGACCGTAGGCGCTGACGGGCGCCGCAGGTGGGAGCGCCGCGTCACTCCCGCACGTCGGCCGGCCCCGCCGACATGGGGAGTCCGGCCGCGATCCACGCCTCCACGCCCCCGACCAGGTCGGTGGCCCGGTGCAGGCCGATGGCCCGCAGCGACGCCGCGGCCAGGCTGGAGCTGTAGCCCTGCCGGCACACGACGACGACCTCCAGGCCGGGGCCGGTGGCCTCGGGGATGCGGTGGTCACCCGCAGGGTCCAGACGCCACTCCAGCACGGTCCGGTCGATGACGACGGCGCCCGGCAGCTCGCCCTGCCGACGGCGCTGCGCCTCGGTCCGGGTGTCCACCACCAGGGCGCCCCGGGACGCGGCCGCGCGCAGCTCCACGGGGGTCAGCCGGCGGACGCCTTCCCGGCTGGCGGCGAGCACCGCGTCGACCCCTCCGTGCACCACCGACGTCACGGGGACGAGCCTGCCAGCGCGTGCAGCGGGCCGCCCGCCGAGGTCACTCCGTCACGTAGACCCCGGGTTCGTCGACGGCGTGCATCCACACCGGCGCCCCGGCGATCTTCACCGCCGCGGCCGAGAGCCCGCGGCGGTACGCCCCGACGCCGTCCCACCGGGTCACCAGCGCCCACAGCGTCGGGTCGTCGGCCGCCCGGCCGAAGTCCCCGCTCCGGAAACCCGGCATGGCCCCGAGCGCCTCCAGCAGCGGCCCGACGGCTGCCTGCAGCGCCGCGCCGTCCTCTGCTGTCGCCCGGAGGCGCGTCACCGCGAACATCCGCTGTCTCCCGTCGTCGAGGCGTCGCCGGTCAGCGCGGTGCCATGCGGATGGCGCCGTCGAGCCGGATGGTCTCGCCGTTGAGGTAGCCGTTCTCCAGGATCTGGGCGGCCAGCAGGGCGAACTCGGCGGTGTTCCCCAGCCGGGGCGGGTTCGGCACCGAGGCCTCCAGGGACGCACGGACGTCGTCACGCAGGCGTGCCAGCAGCGGGGTGTCCATGATCCCGGGGGCGATGGTGCACACGCGGATCGCCTTGCTCGCCAGGTCGCGGGCCGCGTTGAGGGTCATGCCGACGATGGCCGCCTTGGACGCGGTGTAGGGCAGCTGACCGATCTGGCCCTCGAACGCCGCCACCGAGGCGGTCAGCACGATCGCGCCGCGCTCGCCGTCCTCGGGCTCGTTGCGCGCCATGCGGGCCGCGCCCAGCCGGAGCGCGTTGAACGAGCCGGTCACGTTGAGCTTCATCACCCACTCGAAGTCCTCCAGCGACCCGGGTTCGCCGCCCTTGTCGAGCACGCGGAGCCGGCGGCCGGCGCCGGCGCAGTGCACCAGGCCGCGCAGCGGGCCGCCCTCGCCCGCGGCGTCCAGGGCGGCGGCGAACTGCTCGCTGTCGGTGACGTCGGCAGGGGCGAACCGGGCGGCGTCCCCCAGGTCGGCCGCCACCTGCTCCCCGGCCGAGCTCGGCAGGTCGATGATCGTCACCCGGCCGCCGGCGGCGACGAGCCGCTGGGCGGTGGCCAGGCCGAGGCCCGAGGCGCCGCCGGTGACGGCGGTCGTGAGTCCGGACAGCTGCATGGGTGTTCCTCTCGGAGGGTGGTCAGATCCGTTCGCGGTTGCGGTCGCGGGCGACGAGCTGGGCGGCGATGACGTTGCGCTGCACCTCGTTGGTACCCTCGCCGAGGATCATCAGCGGGGCGTCCCGGAAGTAGCGCTCGACGTCGTACTCGCGGGAGAAGCCGTAGCCGCCGTGCACGCGCATGGCGTCCAGCGCCACCTGCATCGCCGTCTCGGAGGCGAACAGCTTGGCCATGCCGGCCTCGAGGTCGGCGCGCTCGCCGCTGTCGAGCACCGCGGCGGCGTCGAGGGTCATCAGCCGCGCCGCCCGCGTCTTCGTCGCCATGTCGGCGAGCAGGTTGCCCACCGACTGGTGCTGCCAGATCGGCTTGCCGAAGGTCTCGCGGTCCTGCGCGTAGGCCAGTGCCGCCTCGAGTGCGGCCTGCGCGACGCCGACCGCCCGGGCCGCGACCTGGATCCGGCCGACCTCCAGGCCGCGCATCATGTGCCGCCAGCCCTGGCCGGGTACGCCCCCGAGGACGGCGGAGGCGGGCACCCGCATCGCGTCGAAGGAGAGCTCGCACGCCTCGACGCCCCGGTACCCGAGCTTGGGGATCTTGCCCGACACCGTCAGGCCCTCCCCGGGTTCGACGAGGAGCACGCTCATGCCGGTGTGGGCGGGCTCGGCGGTGCGGTCGGTCTTGCACAGCAGCCCGATGAGACCGGAGTGCTGGGCGTTGGAGATCCAGGTCTTGGATCCCGTGATGACCAGGTCGTCTCCGTCCGCGGCGGCGGAGGTCCGCATGCCCTGCAGGTCGCTGCCGCCGGAGGGCTCGGTCAGCGCCATGGTCGCGCGGATGCGCCCCTCGGCCATCGCGGGCAGGTACGTGCGCTGCTGGGCCGGTGTGCCGAAGGTGCGGATCAGGTAGCTGATGACGGAGTGGCCGCCGATCGCGCCGGCCAGGCTCATCCAGCCGCGGGCGAGCTCTTCGGTGACGCGGGCGAAGCAGGCCGCGCTGACGTCGGCGCCGCCGTGCTCCACGGGCACGAGGAGACCGAAGAAGCCGAGGCCCTTCATCTCCTCGATGAACTCGTGCGGGTACTCGTCGACCGCCTCGAACTCCCGGACCCGCGGCTTCACCCGCTCGTCGACGAAGCGCGCGACCAGGCCGACCATGTCCTGCTCGTCCGCCGTCAGGGTGCTCATGCCGCGGACACTATGTTGTGCGGCCATGACCGCCGTCACACCCCCGCTCCTCCCCCTCGCCGGGATCACCGTGGTGGCGCTGGAGCAGGCGGTGGCCGCCCCGCTGGCCACCCGCCACCTCGCCGACCTGGGCGCCCGGGTGCTGAAGATCGAGCGGGTGGGCGAGGGCGACTTCGCCCGCCACTACGACGGCGCGGTGCACGGGATGGCCTCGCACTTCGTGTGGCTCAACCGCGGCAAGGAGTCCGTCGCCCTCGACCTCAAGTCCCCCGACGGCGTGGCCGCGGTGCGGGCCCTCGTGGCGGGGGCCGACGTCTTCCTGCAGAACCTCGCGCCCGGGGCGGTCGCCCGGCTGGGACTCGACGGCGAGGCGCTGCGGGCCGCCGACCCGCGGCTCGTCGTCGTGAACATGTCCGGCTACGGCGCCGACGGGCCGCGGCGGGACCGCAAGGCCTACGACATGCTGATCCAGGCCGAGACGGGGCTGGTCTCGGTCACCGGCACGCCGGAGACCGCGACCAAGACCGGCGTCCCCGCCTCCGACATCGCCGCGGGCCTCTACGCCACGAACTCCGTGCTGGCCGCGCTGTTCCGGCGCGAGCGCACCGGTGAGGGCGCCACCGTCGAGGTGTCGATGTTCGACTCCACCGCCGAGTGGCTCGGGCACCAGATGTACATGCAGATGTACGCCGGCCGGCAGGTCCCGCGGATGGGCCTGAGCCATGCCGCGATCGCGCCCTACGACGCCTACCCCACCCGCGACGGGCAGGTCCTGATCGGCGTGCAGAACGACCGGGGGTGGCAGGACCTCGTCACCACGGTGTTCGGCCGTCCGGAGCTGGCGGATCACCCCCGGCTGCGCACCAACGTGCTGCGGGTGGCGAACCGGGCCGAGTGCGACGAGGTGGTCGCCGCGGAGACCCGCACGTGGACGACGGCCGAGCTCGACGCCCGGCTGGCCGAGGCGGGTGTGCCGGCGGCGCAGCTCAACGACATGCAGGGACTCATCGAGCACCCGCAGCTGAGCGCCCGGGACCGCTGGCGCGAGGTGGGCACCCCTGTGGGCCCGGTGCGCGCGATCCTGCCTCCGATGACCTTCACCGACGTGGAGCTGGCCATGGGCGACGTCCCGGCCCTCGGCGAGCACACCGTCGCGGTGCTCTCCGAGTTCGGCTACAGCGCCGCGGAGATCGACCGCCTGTGCGCGGCCGGCACGGTGGGCGCCGGGGATCCGGGATCCCGGTGACGCCGGACGACGCGGACGGCATGTCCCCGGATGCCACGTCCCCGGCCGGCCCGCCGCCGACCGACCAGGAGAGTTACGAGATAGCTCTGCGCGCCCAGTTCGGTCTCCGCTCGGACCTGTCGTACGTGCGGAAGGTCGACGCGGACCCGGGCTCGACCACCGACCGGCTCGGGATCCCGCTGACACCGGACGAAGCGGCCGCCATCGATGCACGGTCCGCGACGGTCGGCGCCCTCCATGCAGCGGCGCAGGACCTCGACGGCTTCGGCGGCATCTGGATCGACCAGGCCGCGGGCGGTGTCATCCACCTCGCGGTGGCGGGGACCTGGTCCGAGGAGACGGTCCAGCGCCTGCGGTCGCTGGTGCCCGCCGGCCAGCAGCTCGTCCTCGAGGAGGTCGCGGTGAGCCTGGCTGAGCTGGAGTCCCTCCTGGGGCGGCTCAACGACGTGTCCCTCTCGGACCCCTCGATCCGGGAGCACCTCGCGGGGCTTTACCTGGAAGAGCAGAACAACGCCGTCCGGCTCACGATGCTGACCGACACGCCGCAGGAGGCGCTCGACCGGATCGCGCAGGAGTTCGGCGGGCCCGGCTTCGTCCTGGACAGCGCCGCGGAGGGGGGCTACAGCTACGGCTAGGCAGCGAGCCGCCGGCCCTCAGGCGGAGCCGAAGCGACGCTGGCGGGAGGCGTACTCCTCGCAGGCGGCCCACAGGTGCCGGCGGTCGAAGTCGGGCCAGAGCGTGTCGAGGAAGACGAACTCCGCGTAGGCCGACTGCCACAGCAGGAAGTTGCTGGTGCGGTTCTCCCCCGAGCTGCGGACGAACAGGTCGACGTCGGGCATGTCCGGCTCGTCGAGGAACCGGGCGATGGTCTTCTCGTCGATCCTGTCCGGGTTCAGCCGGCCGGCGGCCACCTCGCGGCCGATGGCCGCCGCGGCGTCGGCGATCTCCGCCCGGCCGCCGTAGTTGACGCACATGGTCAGGGTGAGGACGTCGTTGTCGCGGGTGAGTTCCTCGGCGACCTCGAGCTCCTTGATCACCGAGCGCCACAGCCGGGGACGGCGTCCCGCCCAGCGCACCCGCACCCCGAGCTCGTGCATCTCGTCGCGGCGCCGGCGGATCACGTCGCGGTTGAAGCCCATGAGGAAGCGGACCTCGTCGGGGCTGCGCCGCCAGTTCTCGGTGGAGAAGGCGTAGGCGCTGATCTGCTTGATGCCGAGCTCGATGGCGCCCTCGACGCAGTCGAACAGCGAGGACTCCCCCGCCTCGTGCCCGGCCGTGCGCGGCAGCCCGCGCTCCTTGGCCCAGCGGCCGTTGCCGTCCATGACGATCGCGACGTGCCCGGGCACCTTGTCGCTGGGCAGCTCCGGCGGGCGCGCGCCGGAGGGGTGCGGGTTCGGCGCCTTGACCTCGCGCTTCACGCGCCCGTCCCGACGGTCAGCGGCTCGGCCGGCTGCAGAACGGTCGGGCGCGCGTCGGAGCGGTCGACCAGCGGCAGCGAGCGCAGCCCGCGCTCGAGGTGCCACTGCAGCATCGCGGCCACCAGGCCGCTGCTCTCGCGGCGGTTGATGCCCTGGCTGGCGTCGGCCCGGTCCCAGTTGCCGGTCAGGAGTGCCTCCATCAGCTCGAGGGTGACCGGGCTCGGCATTGCCGAGCCGGTGGGGCGGCAGGCCGGGCACACGGTGCCGCCGGCCGGGACGGAGAAGTGCCGGTGCGGCCCGGCCTCGCCGCAGCGCGCGCACTCGCCCAGCGCGGGCTCCCACCCGGCCACCGACATCGCTCGCAGCAGGAAGGCGTCGAGCACCAGGCCGGGCTGGTGGGTCCGCTCACCGAGGGTCCGGAGCGCGCCGACGACGAGCAGGAACATCCGCAGCGACGGCTCCTTCTCCTCGGCGGTGAGCCGGTCGGCGGTCTCCAGGACGGCGGTCCCGGCGGTGTAGGCCGGGTAGTCGGCGACGATCTCCTGGCCGTAGGACCGGATCGACTCCACCTGGCTGACGATGTCGAGGTTGCGGCCGGTGTAGAGCTGCAGGTCGACGTGGGTGAAGGGCTCCAGCCGCGCACCGAACTTGCTCTTGGTGCGGCGCACGCCCTTGGCGACGGCGCGCACCTTGCCCGTGCGGCGGGTGAGCACCGTGACGATCCGGTCGGCCTCGCCCAGCTTCTGGGTGCGCAGCACGATGCCCTCGTCCCGGTAGAGGGCCTTCGGGGTGTGCGCGCTCAATAGCCCAGCCTGTTCAGCTTCTTCGGGTCGTCCTGCCACTCACCGAGCACGGTCACGTGCAGGTCGAGGTGCACGCGGGCGCCGAGCAGGGTCTCCATGCCCACCCGCGCCTCGCTGCCGATCGCCTTGATGATCGACCCGCCCTTGCCCAGCAGCATCGGCTTCTGGCTGTTGCGCTCGACGTGCAGCAGGGCGTGGACCTCGATCAGGTCGCGGTCGGTCCGGCGGTTGATCTCCTCGATGGTGACCGCCAGCGAGTGCGGCACCTCCTGGAACACCTTCTCCAGCGCCGCCTCGCGGACCAGCTCGGCCAGCTGCCGCTCGACGTCCTCGTCGGTGGTCTGTTCTTCGGGGTACAACGGCGGGCCCTCGGGCAGCAGGCCGATCAGCAGCCTCTCCAGCAGCTCGACCTGGTCGCCCTTGACCGCGCTCAGCGGCACGACCTCGGCGGCCTGGACCAGCTGGCTGGCGGCGATCAGCTGCTCGGCGACCTGCTTCTTGCCGGTGGCGTCGGTCTTGGTCACCACGAGCACGATCGGCGCCTTGATCTCGCCCAGCTGGCGGGCGATGAACTTGTCACCGGTGCCCACGGGCTGGTCGGCCGGGACGCAGAAGACCACGACGTCGACGTCGGACAGCGTGTCGCGGACGACGTCGTTGAGCCGCTTGCCCAGCAGGCTCTTCGGCTTGTGCAGGCCAGGGGTGTCGACCAGCACGATCTGGCCCTCTGGCCGGTGCACCACCCCGCGGATGGCGTGCCGGGTGGTCTGCGGCCGGTTGCTGACGATGCCGACCTTCTCGCCCACCAGCGCGTTGGTCAGCGTCGTCTTGCCGGCGTTCGGGCGGCCCACCAGGGCGACGAAGCCGCTGCGGTGCGGCGTCTGCTCGGGGCTGCTCACGCCGACAGTCTCCCATCGACCACCGACGCCGGCGGCGCACGACGTCAGGCGGTGGTGCGGAGGGTCCCGTCGGGGCCGGCGAGGTGCACGGGTGCCGACGGCGTGAGGTCGTGGACGGCGGCCAGCCCTTCCTGCTCCACCGCGTCGGCCTCGGAGACGATCGCGGCGGCCTCCAGGCCCTCGACCCCGCTGGAGACGGCGGCGGCGACGGCGGCCTGCAGCGCCGACAGCTTCAGCGACGGCAGGGCGACGCTCGCCGCGACGTAGGTGCGGCCGTCGGTGTCCCGGACCGCCGCTCCCTCGGCCGCGCCGGTGCGGGCCCGGGCGGACCGGGCGAGGGTGACGAGCTTGGCGTCCTCGGGCTGCAGTTCACTCACGGTCGTCACCCTTCCACCGGGGCCGGCTCCTCGTACCGGGTGGCCCCCCTGCCCGGCGCATCGCCCGCGTCCTCGGTGGCATCCTCACCCAGCTCCTCCACCCGGCACACCAGCAGGGTGTCCACCCGGTTGCGGCGTCCGCCGGTGCTCTCGGCCACCAGCCGCAGCCCGCCGATCTCGGCCGACGCACCCTCGATGGGCACCAGGCCGAGCTCGCGGGCCAGCAGGCCGCCGACGGTCTCGACGTCGTCGTCCTCGGGCAGCTCGACGCCGAAGAGCGTGGCGAGGTCCTCGACCGGCAGGCGAGCGGTGACCCGCATCGAGCCGTCGGACAGCTCCTCGACCGGGGGACGCTGGAAGGCGTCGTGCTCGTCGGCGATCTCGCCCACGATCTCCTCGAGGATGTCCTCGATGGTGACCAGGCCGGCGAAGCCGCCGTACTCGTCCACGACGATCGCGATGTGGATGCGCTGGGCCTGCATGTCCCGGAGCAGCTCGTCGACCGGCTTGGACTCCGGCACGAAGGTCGGCGTCCGCATGAGCTCCTCGACCCGCGGGCCGCCGCGGTCCTGGGAGTTCTGCGACCGACGGACGAGGTCCTTGAGGTAGACCACGCCCACGACGTCGTCGACGTTCTCGCCGATCACCGGGATGCGGCTGAAGCCGCTGCGCAGGGCCAGCGCCAGCGCCTGGCGCACGGTCTTGGTGCGCTCGATCCAGACGACGTCGGTGCGCGGGACCATCACCTCTCGGGCGATGGTGTCCCCGAGCTCGAACACCGAGTGGATCATGTTGCGCTCGCCGGACTCAACGACGCCGCGCTCCTCCGCCATGTCGACCAGCTCGCGCAGCTCGACCTCGGAGGAGAACGGGCCGTCGCGGAAGCCGCGGCCGGGGGTGATCGCGTTGCCGACCAGGATGAGCAGGGTGGCGACCGGGCCGAGCACGCGGCCGAGCAGCCTCACCACGCCGGCGGTGGCCAGCGCGATCGAGTAGGCGTGCTGCCGCCCGAGGGTGCGCGGACCGACGCCGACCAGCACGTAGCTGACCACGGTCATCACCCCGGCGGCGGCGAGGAAGGTGCGCCAGCCGCCGCCCCACGCGTCGTAGAGCAGGACGGTGGCCAGCACCGCCGCCACCATCTCGCAGGCGATGCGGAGCAGGAGCAGCAGCGACACGTGGCGGGCCCGTTCGAGCACGACCTGCTCGAGCGCACCGGCGCGCTTGGCGCCCTCGCGCCGGAGCTCGTCGACGCGCGCCTTGGAGACCCGCTGGAGGGCGGCGTCCATGGCGCCGAAGAGACCCGCGAGCGGGACGAGGCAACAGGCGATCACCAGCATGACGACCGCGCCGGAGCTCATCGGAGGTTCTGCTCCCCGCCCGACGGTGCGCCGGTCACCGGTCCCCGGGGCGCCGCCGGTGCGCCGGTCACCGGCTCCCGCGGCGCCGCGCGCCAGCTCTCGATGAGCTTCGACTGGAGACCGAACATCTCCTTCTCCTCGTCGGGCTCCATGTGGTCGTAGCCGAGCAGGTGGAGCACCCCGTGGGTGGCCAGCAGCACCAGCTCGTCGTCCATGGAGTGACCCGCGGCCCTGGCCTGGCGGACGGCCACGGCCGGGCAGAGGACGACGTCGCCGAGCAGGGCCGGGCCCGGGTCGGGGTCGTCGGGACGGGCGGTGTCGAGCTCGTCCATGGGGAAGGCCAGCACGTCGGTCGGCCCCTTCTCCCCCATCCAGCGCTCGTGCAGGCTGCTCATGTACTCGACGTCGACGCAGAGCACCGACAGCTCGGCCATCGGGTTGACGTCCATCTCACCGAGGACGAAGCGGCAGATGCCGGCCAGCTCCGCCTCGTCGACGGCGATCTCGGACTCGTTGGAGACCTCGACGGGCATCTCGGCTCAGCTCCCCTGCCGGCGCGGCCGGGTCGGTCGTGCGGGTGCGGGCGACGTGGCCGTCGCCGGCGGGCGGGCGGCGTCGAAGCGCTCGTAGGCGTCGACGATGTCGCCGACCAGCCGGTGCCGGACGACGTCGGTGCTGGTGAGGGTCGCGAAGTGCACGTCCTCGACCCCGTCGAGGATCTCGCGCACGATCTTCAGCCCGCTCTGCGCGCCGCCGGGCAGGTCCACCTGGGTGACGTCGCCGGTGACGACGATCTTCGACCCGAACCCGAGCCGGGTCAGGAACATCTTCATCTGCTCGGCGGTCGTGTTCTGCGCCTCGTCCAGGATGACGAACGCGTCGTTGAGCGTGCGGCCCCGCATGTAGGCCAGCGGCGCGACCTCGATCGTGCCGGAGGCCATCAGCCGCGGGATCGACTCGGGGTCGACCATGTCGTGCAGCGCGTCGTACAGCGGCCGCAGGTAGGGGTCGATCTTCTCGCTGAGGGTGCCGGGCAGGTAGCCCAGTCGCTCGCCCGCCTCGACCGCCGGACGGGTCAGGATGATCCGGTTGACCTGCTTGGTCTGGAGCGCCTGCACCGCCTTGGCCATGGCGAGGTAGGTCTTGCCGGTACCGGCCGGGCCGATGCCGAACACGATGGTGTGGGTGTCGATCGCGTCGACGTAGCGCTTCTGGTTCAGCGTCTTCGGGCGGATCGTGCGCCCACGCCGGCTGATGATGTCGAGGCTGAGCACGTCGGCCGGCCGCTCGGACCCGCCGCTCTTCAGCATGGCGACGACGCGGCGCACCGAGTCGGGGCGCAGCTGCTGACCGGTGCCGATCAGCGCGATGAGCTCGTCGAAGACCCGGACGGCGAAGGCGTTGTCGGCCGGCTGCCCGGTCACGGTGATCTCGTTGCCGCGCACGTGCACGTCGGCGTCGACCTCGGCCTCGACCAGGCGCAGGAGCTCGTCGGCGGAGCCGAGCAGGGCGACCATGGAGACCGACTCGGGCACGGAGATGGTGGTGCGGACGGCGGCCGGGCGGCTCCCGCCCGCAGCGGATGGACGGCCGGCGGTGTCGTCCGCGGCGGCGGCCTGCGCCGATGCCTCACGGGACGTGGGGGCACCTTCGACGGGGACGTTCGGGGAGGTGTCGGGCAAGAACCCTCGACCCTGCCTTCCTGGCTGGGAGTGGCGGACCGCTCGATGCTACCCGCGCACAGCGCCCCCGAATCGCCGTTCGCCCCGATGGGGTCACCGCCCGGAGTAGGTCGCCTTCCCCGGTCCGTCGGTGAGGAAGGACCGGACCGCGCCGCGCAGGTCCTCGCTGGCGAACAGCGCCCCGGAGACCTCGGGTACGAGGGCGTCGGCGGCGCGGGCGCCCTGCCGGACGGCCGTGGCCACCAGCTGCTTGGTCGCGGCGTGCGCGACCGTGGGGCCCGCCGCCACCCGGTGCGCGTACGCGCGGGCCGCCTCCGCGAAGCCGTCGTCGGGCAGCACGCGGTTGACGACGTTCCAGCGCTCGAGCACGGCGGCCGGGTAGCGCTCGCCGGTGAAGATCAGCTCGCGGGCCCGCGCGGGGCCGGCCCGCTCCGCCAGCCGCTGTGGACCGCCCATCGACGGCGTGAGCCCGACGACGATCTCGACCAGGCCGAAGCTCGCCCGCTCGGCCGCCAGGAGGATGTCGCAGCACAGCGACAGCTCGAAGGCCGCGGTGAGGGTGAGGCCGTGCGCGGCGAAGACGGTGGGCACCGGCAGGTCCTCGACGGTCTGGGCCACCCGCAGCAGCTGCGCCCAGAGTTCGCCACCGCGTTCCACCGGCTCGGGCCCCTCGGCGATGTCCCGGAAGAAGGTGACGTCGACGCCGCCGGACACGACCTTCCCGCGGGCCTCGAACAGCACCGCCCGCGCCCGGTCGGGCCGCTGGGGGTCGGTGAGCTCGACCAGCTGGGTCACCGCGGCGTCCAGCGCCTGGAACACCGCGGGGGTGAACAGGTTCAGCGGCGGGTTGTCGAGGACGACGACGGCGACGTCGCCGTCCCGCTCGACGCGGACGGGCGGGGCGGTCTGCTCGGTCACGGCTCGATCCTCGCAGGAGTACCGCTCAGCCGGGCGGCCAGCTCAAGCCCCGGCCGCCCAGGACGTGCAGGTGCACGTGGTGCACCGTCTGACCCGCGTCCGGCCCGGTGTTGGCCACCAGCCGGTAGCCGGGCTCGGCGCCGTCACCGGTGACCAGGCGCTCCTGGCGGGCGACGGCGTGCGCGGCGGCCACGACGTCGCCCAGCAGCGCAGGGTCGGACTCGGCGAGCGCCCCCACCGTGGCGTGGTGCGTCTTCGGGATGACGAGCACGTGGGTGGGTGCCTGCGGGTTGATGTCCCGGAACGCCAGCACCCGGTCGGTCTGGAGGACGACGTCGGCGGGGATCTCCCCGTCGACCATGCGGCAGAACAGGCAGTCGGACACGACCCGCACCCTAGGGCCGACCGTCGCACGTGGCTTCCTGGGACCCGGTGGGGCGGCCCGGATCCGGCCCGGCGGCGTGCGCTCCCTGCCGGCGCGTCGGCCTGCGCGACGTCCTCCCTCACCGTGGCGCGTCCTCCCTCACCGCGCACCGTCAGGGAGGAGGCGCTGGGATCAGGTCACCTGATCCCAGCGCGGGAGCCGGTCAGGCCCAGCGCGTGCCCGCCGACAGCGCGGCGAGGGCGGCCGCGCCTGCCGTCGAGGTGCGCAGCACCTCGGGCCCCAGCCGCACCGGCTCGGCACCGGCGGCGCGGAAGGCCACGACCTCGCCGTCGGTGAGCCCGCCCTCGGGCCCGACGACGACGGCCACGACCCCGGTGCCCGGCACGGTCAGCTCGGCCATCGGCCGCCGCGCCTGTTCGTGCAGCACGACCGCGAGGTCGGCGTCGCCGAGCAGCCCGCACACCTCGCGGGTCGACATCGGGTCGGTCACCTCGGGGACCCGCGGCCGGCGGGACTGCTTGCTGGCGGCCCGCGCGGCGGCGCGCCACTTGGCCACGCCCTTGGCCACCCGGTCCTCGCGCCAGCGGGTCACGCAGCGCGCCGCCGTCCACGGCACGATCCGGTCGACGCCGAGCTCGGTGGCCAGATCCACGGCGAGCGGTCCGCGGTCGCCCTTCGGCAGCGCCTGCACCAGCACGAACTCCGGCTCCGGCGCCGGCACCTCGAAGCGGGCGGAGACCGCGACCCGCAGTCCCTGCGGGCCGGCCGAGACGACCTCGCCCTCGGCGACCGCGCCCTGGCCGTCGCCGACGCGGACCCGCTCCCCCGGCTCCAGGCGCAGGACGTCGACGGCGTGCCGTCCCTCGGCGCCGTCGACCAGCAGTTCAGCGGTCTCGGGCAGGTCGTCGAGCAGGAACAGGGGGGCACCGTCGAGCTGGGGCGCCCCCGCGTCGGTGGCCGTCACCGGTCAGCGCCCGTGGAAGGCGTCGCGCACCCTCGAGAACAGGCCGCCCTGCGCCTCGCGGTTGGACTCCGGCTGGTCCTCGCCCCGCAGTGCGGCCAGCTCGCGCATCAGCCGCTCCTGCTCGCCGTCGAGCTTGGTGGGGGTGACGACGTCGACGTGCACCACCAGGTTCCCCCGGCCGGTGGCCCGCAGCCGCGGCGCGCCATGGGCCCGGAGGGTGAGCACGCTGCCCGACTGCGTGCCCGGCGCGATGGCCAGCTCCTCCTCGCCGTCGAGGGTCTTGAGGTTCAGCGTGGTGCCCAGCGCCGCGGAGGTCATGGGCAGGGTGACGCGGCAGTGCAGGTCCTCGCCGTCGCGGGTGAAGACGTCGTGCGGGCGCTCGTGCACCTCGACGTAGAGGTCGCCGGCGGGGCCGCCGCCGGGGCCGACCTCGCCCTGGCCGGTCAGCCGGATGCGCATGCCGTCCTCGACGCCGGCGGGCACCTTGACCGAGATGGTCCGGCGGGCGCGCACGCGGCCGTCGCCGGCGCACTTGCCGCACGGCTCGGGGATGACCTGACCGGTACCCGAGCACGTCGGGCAGGGCCGGCTGGTCATGACCTGGCCGAGGAAGCTGCGCTGCACGCTCTGCACCTCGCCACGGCCCGAGCAGGTCGTGCACGTGGTGACGTGCGTGCCGGGCGCGGTGCCGGCGCCGGCGCACACGTCGCAGAGCACCGCCGTGTCGACGGTGAGCTCCTTGACGGTGCCGAACACCGCCTCGTCGAGCTCCAGCTCGACCGGGATGAGCGCGTCCCGGCCGGCGCGGGTGCGGCCACGCGGTCCGCGGGTGGTCGCGCCACCGAAGAAGGCGTCCATGATGTCGCCGAGCCCGCCGAAGCCGGCGCCGCCGAAGCCGTTGCCGCCCCCGCCGCCGGTGTCGAACGGATCGCCGCCGAGATCGACGATGCGGCGCTTCTCCGGGTCGGTCAGCGCCTCGTAGGCGCGGGTGACCTCCTGGAAGCGTTCCTTGGCCTCGGGGTCGGGGTTGACGTCGGGGTGGAGGTCCCTCGCCAGCCGCCGGTAGGCGCGCTTGATGTCGGAGTCGCTGGCCTCGCGGGCCAGGCCCAGGACGCCGAAGTAGTCGGTTGCCATCGAGAAGTTCGTCCTCAGCTCTCGGCCAGGAGCTGGCCGACGTAGCGGGCCACGGCGCGAACCGCGGCCATGTTCGTGGGGTAGTCCATGCGCGTCGGGCCGACGATCCCCAGCCCGCCCAGTGCCCGGTCCTGGGATCCGTAACCGACGGTGACCAGCGAGGCGCCGGTCAGTGCCTCGTGGGCGTTCTCCTCACCGATGCGCACCAGCACGGTGCCGGCCTCGACCTCGCTGATCAGACGCAGCACGACGACCTGCTCCTCCAGCGCCTCGAGGAGAGGGCTGACGGTGCCCTGGAAGTCCAGTGCGCTGCCGCGGGCGAGGTTCGCCGTCCCGCCGATGACCAGTCGGTCCTCGCCGGGCTCGACGAGGGTCTCCAGCAGGATCGCGCTCACCGTGGCGACCAGGCCGCGGAGGTGCTGCGGTGCGGTCTCCAGCAGGTCGGGCACCTTGTCGCCCGCCTCGGTGAGCTTCACCCCGGTGAAGGCGGAGTTCAGCAGCGTGCGGAGGTCTGCGACCGCACCGGCATCGATGTCGACCGGGCAGTCGACGACCCGCTGCTCGACCCGCCCGGTGTCGGTGATGAGCACGAGCATGAGTCGCGCGGCCGCCACCTGCACCACCTCGAGGTGGCGGACGGCGCTGCGCGACAGCGTCGGGTACTGCACGACCGCCACCTGCCGGGTCAGCTGGGCCAGCAGCCGGACGGTGCGGCCCAGGACGTCGTGCAGGTCGACGGCCCCGTCGAGGAACCGCTCGATCGCCCGTCGCTCGGCCACCGACAGCGGCTTGACCGCCGACAGCCGGTCGACGAAGAGCCGGTACCCCTTGTCGGTGGGCACCCGCCCGGCGCTGGTGTGCGGCTGGGTGATGTAGCCCTGCTCCTCGAGCACCGCCATGTCGTTGCGGATGGTGGCCGGGGAGACACCCAGGTCGTGCCGGTCGGCCAGCGCCTTGCTGCCCACCGGGTCGTTGGTCGAGACGTAGTCCTGGACGATTGCCCGGAGAACCTCCAGGCGGCGTTCGTCGTGCGCCACGAGACACCTCCCCGTACCGGTCGACCCGCCGCGCGGTGTCCAGGCGCGGTGCCCCACGGGACCGCGCCCGGGGACCGACACCTGCTGGCACTCGCACGGTCGGAGTGCCAGCCCAGCATACGTCCGCGGGGCTGCTCCGTCGCGTGGCTCGCGGCACCCCCGTGCCCGGTCCGAGGGGCGGCGGTGGGCACGACCGGCCGATAAGGTGGACGCCGTCGGCGCCCCGACGGACAGAGAGCGGAGACGGTCCCCTGATCTTCAAGGCGGTTCGAGACGGGCGGCCCTATCCCGATCACGGCTTGTCCCCCCGGGACTGGGCGATGATCCCGCCCCGGCAGGTGCGCATGGACACCCTGACGACGACCAAGCGGGAGCTGGCGCTCGACGCCCTGCTCGCCGACGACTCGACCTTCTACGGCGACCTGTTCCCCCACGCCGTCCAGTGGCACGGGGAGCTCTACCTCGAGGACGGGCTGCACCGGGCGCTGCGCGCCGCGCTGCAGCAGCGCAACGTGATGCACGTGCGGGTGCTGGACCTCGATGCGCTCAGCCCGGTCCAGGCGCCCAGGGGCCCCGCCACGGCCGCCATCCCCGCCCAGCCGCCGGTGCCCGGCCCGCGCTCGGTCTGACCCGCGGCCGGGCCGCCACCGGAGCCCAGCCGGCCGGTCAGCCCCGGTCGGTGCAGGCCACGCAGGAACCGGCGTACGGGCGCAGCTCCAGGCGCTCCTCGGGGATGCCGGCGCCGCAGTGCACGCAGGAGCCGTAGGTGCCGGCAGCGATCCGCTCCAGGGCCTGGTCGATCGCGGTGATGGTGTCGGAGAGCGACGCGCTGCGGCGGAGCGCGACGGGGTCGGGCACGGACTGGGCGCACTCCTCGAGCGCGGCCTCGCGCTGCTGGACGCAGTCGGCGCGCTGCTCCTCGAGCAGCGTGCGGAAGGCGTCCCATCGGGAGTCGCCGGTGGGGAGGTTCTGCGTGTGGAACGTGGTGGTCATGTGAAGTCCTCGGGGGTACGCGGAAAGACGCGGTCACCCGGTGGGTGCGCGTCAGGAAAGGGGTTCGGGAACTCGGGTGCGAGTCAGCCGACGGTCGGCGGGGCCCTGTCCTGGCTGCGACGGAGTACGTCGAGTCCGCGGAGCCCTCGGGCTCGGCGGTTCATCGCCAGGGCCAGCCGCATGCCACCCGACAGGGCGGGGACAGGGACGGGGACGGGGACACCCGGCGGGGAGCTCGCGGCCGCGGAGAACGTGCACACGTCCATCGTCGACCACCTCCAACCCCGCCCGGCGCCGTTGCCGGAAAACGCGAGCCTAGCCCAGAACCGCGCGTGCGTCGCGGACTTTGCCGCGGCGATCAGTCGGTGAGGTCGCGGACCAGGGCGTCGGCGAGCAGCCGGCCGGGATCGGTCAGGACGGCGCGGCCCCCGGCGTGCGCCGCCTCGTCGAGCAGCCCCCGGGCGACGGCGTCCGCGGCCCGGCGCCGACCGGTCTCCGACAGCAGATCGAGGGGCAGGCCCTCCCGGAGCCGCAGCCCGAGCATGATCGTCTCGAGCGCGCGGTCGTCGTCGTCGAGCTGCTCGGCGTCGGCGTGCGGACTCTCCCCGCGGGCCAGCCGGTCGGCGTAGGCGGCCGGGTGCTTGACGTTCCACCAGCGCAGCCCGCCGACGTGGCTGTGCGCGCCGGGGCCCACGCCCCACCAGTTGGCGTTGGCCCAGTAGAGCTCGTTGTGCCGGCACCGGGCGGCGTCCGACGTCGCCCAGTTGGACACCTCGTACCAGTCGAAGCCGGCGCGGCGCAGGGTCGTGTCGGCCTGCTCGTAGCGGTCGGCGAGCACGTCGTCGTCGGGCATGGGCAGCTCGCCACGGCTGATCCGCCGGGCCAGCCGGGTGCCGTCCTCGACGATGAGCGCGTAGGCGCTGACGTGGTCGACCGGGGAGGCGAGCACGGCGTCGAGCGAGGCCGCCCAGTCCGCGTCGGTCTCCCCCGGCGTGCCGTAGATGAGGTCGAGGTTGACGTGCTCGAACCCGGCGGCGCGCGCGTCGTGCGCGGCCTGCACCGCCCGGCCGGGTGTGTGCCGCCGGTCCAGCACGGCCAGGACGTGCTCGGCCGCGGACTGCATGCCGAGACTCACCCGGGTGAAGCCGGCCTCGCGCAGGCCGGACAGGTAGGCGAGGTCCACGGTCTCGGGGTTGGCCTCGGTGGTGACCTCGACGTCGGCGGCCACCGGGAAGATCCGGTGCACCTCGGCGAGCACGGCGGCCAGGTCGGCGGCCGGCAGCAGCGTCGGGGTGCCGCCGCCGACGAACACCGTCGAGACCGTCGGCAGGTCGGGGCCGAGGACGCGGGCCGCCCGGCGCAGCTCGTCGATCGCCGTCCCCGCGTACTCGGCGCGGTTGGCACCGGGCCCGAGCTCGTCGGAGGTGTAGGTGTTGAAGTCGCAGTAGCCGCACCGCGTCGCGCAGAAGGGCACGTGCACGTAGAGGCCGAACGGCGTGCCGGCCAGGCCTTCGCGGGCGGACCCGGGGAGCACGAGCGGCGGCACGGTGCGCTCGACGACGGGCAGGACGGTGTTCATCTGCTCCCAGTGTGCCGCGCCGGCGCCCGAGCGCGGCAGGATGCGGCTGTGACCCACGACCGAGTGATCCAGGTGTCCGTGTCCGCCGGCGTCGCGACGCTCACGCTGGACTCCCCCGAGAACCGCAACGCGCTGTCGAAGGCGCTGCGCGGGCAGCTCCGGACGGCACTCGAGGAAGCGCTCGCCGACGACGCCGTGCGGGTGGTCGTGCTCGACCACACCGGCCGGGTGTTCTGCTCGGGCATGGACCTCGCGGAGGCGGCGGGCGGCTCGTCGCAGGACCAGGGCGTCCACGAGTTCCCCGCCCTCTTGCAGCTCCTCTGGTCCTCCCCCAAGCCGGTCGTCGCCGTCGTCCGCGGGCCGGCCCGGGCCGGTGGGGTCGGCCTCGCCGCCGCGTGCGACGTCGTCGTCGCCGCGTCATCGGCCAGCTTCGCGTTCTCCGAGGTGCGGCTGGGCCTGGTGCCGGCCGTCATCTCCGCCGTCGTGCTGCCGCGGATGACGACGCACGTGGCGCACCGGCTGATGCTCACCGGCGAGGTGTTCGACGCCGCGACCGCCGCCGAGGGCGGGCTGGTCGACCTCGTGACCGCCGACGACGAGCTGGACACGGTGGTCGCCGGGCAGCTCACCGCCCTGGCCGCCGGTGCCCCGGGAGCGCTGGCCGAGACCAAGCGGCTGCTGCGCTCGCGCCAGCCCGACCTGCGGTTCGACGACCTGCTGACGCTCTCCGCCCGCTTCTTCGCGGGCGAAGAAGGGCAGGAAGGCATCGCGTCCTTCCGCGAGAAGCGCCCCGCCCGCTGGGTGCCGTCGGCCGACTGACCACCTGAGGACGGTCGGTCCCTGCCCAGGAGAGTGGGCAGAGACCGACCGCGCTCAGAGCACGTAGCTGGCGATCATCTGCCCGAGGTACCGGATGTCCGCGTTGCCCTTGAACTCGAGCCGGACCTTGCCCAACCCGCTGAACCAGAGGTCGAGTTCCGCGTCGAGATCGAAGGTTCCGGCCGTCTCGATGGAGAAGGCCTGCACCTTGCTGTACGGCAGGGAGGTGAAGTCCCTCTTCTTGCCGGTCATGCCCTGCACGTTGACGGCGATCAGCCGCTTGTTCGTGAACACCACGAAGTCACGCACCGCTTTGAAGCAGGCCACGATCTGCTCGTCCTGGATGAGCAGCGGGGCCACGGCGGGGCCGATGTCCTGCGGGTTCGCGACGCTGAGTTTGAACACTGAACCGTTCGAGAAGTCGATCACCCGCGCACGGTAGACGCAGAGATCCCCGCCTCCTGCCAGCGACGCGCGGGGGCATCGCTCAGCGCAGGCGGCGGGTGTTGTCCGGCAACCGAGCGGTGACGCCCCGGGCGTCCAGCCACTCCATCAGCGGAACGGCGACCCGGCGGCTGGTGCCCCACGCCTGCCGCGCCTGGCTCACGCTGAACGGCTGGGCCAGGTCGGCCAGCCGGGTGCGCGCGACCTCCGCGATGCCCGGGGCCAGGTAGACGCCCTCGGCGATGCGGACCAGCTGCCCGCTGCGCACGGCGGCCGCCAGCTCCCGCGACCCCAGGCCCGCGGCGGCTAGCTCGGGTGTCTCGGGTGCGGCGAACGGGTCGGCGGCCAGCCGGGCGCGGATCGAGTCGACCGCCCGCTGGACCTGCGGGGGCAGCTCCGCGGCGGAGTCGACCACCCGCCCGTCCCGGAGCACCAGCGGCGGCCGGACCAGCGCGGGCAGCAGCTCGACGTCGGGCAGGTCCAGGGCGCGGCGCACGACCTCGGCCGGCGGTCCCGGTTCCAGCGGGCGCAGCGCCCGGTAGCGGGTGACGACCCCGGGCACCCGGGCGGCCAGTTCCCCGGCGAGCCCGGGGGCGAGCAGCCACGGACCGTGCTCCCCGGCTCCCTCGGGAACCGGCCAGCCCATCGCCGTGAAATCGGTGGTGCGGACGATTTGCCGACGGGCGAGGTCTGCGGCCGCGCCCGCCGTTCCACCCGGCTGCGCGGCGAGCTCCGCGCCGCGCTGCCGGGCCGCCCCGCGGCGGCGCAGTGCCGGCGGGTCGACGTCGCGCACGTCGGCGCCGAGCACCCGGCGGGTCCCGGGCTCGCGCACGAGCACGCGGTCGCCGACGCGCAGCGGCAGCGCGGCCTCCAGCCGCAGGCGGACCACGGCGCCGTCGAGCGGGCGCAGCCGGGCGCCGACGGTCGCCGAACCGACGTGCACGACCGCTTCGGCGGGCAGCCGGTCCTCGACCGGGGCGACCAGCGACACGTCCACCTCGGCGGTGCTGCGGAAGGCACCCGGCGTCAGCAGCGCGTCCCCGCGGGAGATCTCCTCGACGGCGATGCCGCGCAGGTTGAGGGCGACGCGGGCGGTGGCCTGCGCCCGTTCGACCGCATGGCCCAGCGACTGCACACCCCGGACGACGACGTCCCGGTCCCCCAGCTGCAACCGGTCCTCCGGGGCGACCGAGCCTCCGGCGAGCGTGCCGGTGACGACCGTGCCCGCGCCCTTGATGGTGAACGCGCGGTCGATCCACAGCCGCACCGGCGCGGCCGGATCGGGTGCGGGCAGGTCCGCGAGCAGCCGCTCCAGGGCGGCGGTGAACGCCGGCATGCCCACCCCGGTCAGAGCGCTGACGGCGACCCCGGGCACCGCGCCCATCGACGTCGCCGTCAGCCGCTCGCGCACGTCGGCCAGCACGGGAGCGGGGTCGGCGAGATCGGCCTTGGTGACGGCGAGGAGCGCGTGCCGCACCCCCAGCGCATCCAGGACGGCGACGTGCTCGGCGGTCTGCGCCGACCACCCGTCGTCGGCCGCGACCACCAGCAGCGCGGCCGGGACCGGTCCGATCCCGGCGAGCATGTTGCCGATGAAGCGCTCGTGCCCGGGGACGTCGACCACGGCGACCGTGCGGCCGGACGGCAGCGCGGCCCAGGCGAACCCGAGGTCGATGGTGAGCCCGCGGCGCCGCTCCTCGGCCCAGCGGTCGGGCTCCATGCCGGTCAGCGCGCGCACCAGCGCGGACTTGCCGTGGTCGACGTGTCCCGCGGTGGCGATCACGTCCACTTCTCCGCCACCTCCAGCACCGCGTCGGCCAGCGCTCCGTCGTCGGCCGGCGACAGGCTCCGCAGGTTGAGCAGGGTGCGGCCGTCCTCCAGGTAGCCCACCACCGGCCGCTCTCCCAGGCGCAACGGCGCGGCGAACCCGGCGGGCAGGGACACCGCGACGCCGGCCAGCGGGTGCTCGGGCGCTCCTCCCCCGCCGACGCGGGCGGGTGCGTCCACGACGTCGGCGTCGATACCTGCCGCGGTGAGCCGTTCGAGCACGGCGCGGGCACGGGCCCGCAGCTCGTCCGGCCGGGCCGCCAGCAGCTGCTGCACCGGCGGCACCGGCCCGCGCAGCGTCGCCTCCAGCGCGGCCAGCGTCGTCTTGTCCACGCGGAGTGCCCGGTAGAGCGGGTGCCGGCGCAGCCGCTGGACGAGGTCGGTGCGGCCGAGGACGAGACCGGCCTGCGGACCGCCGAGCAGCTTGTCGCCGCTGGAGAGGACGAGGTCGGCGCCGGCCGCGAGGGTGGACTGGAGATCGGGCTCCTCGGGCAGGGCCGGGTGCGGCCGCAGCAGGCCGGAGCCGACGTCGGCCACGAGCGGGATACCCGTGCCGCTCAGCCCCCCGGCCAGTTCGCGCACCTCGACCGCCCGGGTGAAGCCGCGGACGACGAAGTTGGAGGGGTGCACCTTGAGCACCGCACCGGTGTCCGGACCCAGCACGCGGCGGTAGTCCTCCAGCGCGACGCGGTTCGTCGTCCCGACCTCGCGCAGCCGGGCGCCGGTGGCCTCCAGCAGCTCGGGGATCCGGAAGCCGTCGCCGATCTCGACCAGCTCACCCCGGGCGATGACGAGCTCGCGGCCCTGACCGAGCGCGGTGGCGACCAGCGCCAGCGCCGCGGCGCAGTTGTTCACCACGATCGCCGCCTCGGCAGCGGGCACGGCGTCGAGCAGCGCCCCGATCGCCGCCTCGCCGCGGGGCCCGCGCCGCCCGCTGGCGAGGTCCAGCTCGACGTCCGTGGTGCCGGCCGCGGCGGTGATGGCCTCGATCGCGGCCGGCGAGAGCGGCGCGCGGCCCAGGTTGGTGTGCACCAGCACGCCGGTCGCGTTGAGCACCGGCCGCAGGCTGCCGGCCGTCGGCGGCAGCGCGTCGAGGACGGCGCCGACCGCGTCGGCCGCGGGCAGCTCGGCCGCGCGGATCCGGCCCTGCACTCCGGCGATGGCGGCCTTGACCAGTTCGCGCCCCAGCCGCTCGACCGCCGCCTGCACGGCCGGCTCGGCGAGCAGCGCGTCGGTGCGGGGCACCGAGCGCCGCGGGTCGGCGGGAGCGGGCTGGTCGGGCATCGCACCGCAGCGTAGGCGGGCGGACGAAGTGGCGGAGGCGGACGGGAATCGAACCCGCCTGACCGAGGTACTCGGCCACGTCGGCTTTAGAGGCCGCGGGGGCCACCAGACACCCTGACGCCTCCGTCCCGCAGCCTACGTGCCCGCGCGAGCCGGAAACTGTCGGAGGTCGCTGCCAGCATCGCCCCCGTGAACCGCACCGAGTCCCGCTCCCCCGCGTTCCTGCCGCCGGTCACCCTCACGCCCGAGGAGGCGGCCGCCGTCGCCGTGGCGCTGGCCGCCCAGCCCGACGGCCCGTTCGCCGACGCCGGCCGCGAGGCGCTGGAGAAGGTGCTCGCGGTGCTCGAGCCCGACCCGCAGCGGCGTGCGGAGATCCGCGAGGCCGGCCGGCGGACCGGTGCCGGGCTGGGCCGCTCCGCCGCCGACCAGGAGTCGCGGTCGCGGCACCCTGCGGGACGCGCGCGCCCGCGGACGGAGCCCGCGCCGCCCCGGCTGGTCCTGCTGCCCGGCGGTCTGGCCTGACGAGCGGCCCTCCCCGGCGGTCAGGACTACCGTCAGGCGGCGTGACGATCGCACCGCCCGTCCGGCTCACCCAGTACGCCCACGGAGGCGGGTGCGCCTGCAAGATCCCGCCCGGTGAGCTGGAGGCGGTGGTGGCCGGGCTGACCGCTCGCGGCCCCGCCGATCCCGCGGCCGAACTCGTCATCGGGCTGGACGACGGCGACGACGCGGCCGTCGTCCGCATCGCCGGGGGCCAAGGCCTGGTGCTCACCACCGACTTCTTCACCCCGGTCGTCGACGACGCGTACACCTTCGGGCGGATCGCCGCGGCCAACGCCCTGTCCGACGTGTACGCCATGGGCGGCACCCCCGTGGTCGCCGTGAACCTGCTGGGCTGGCCGCGCGACGTGCTGCCCGCCGAGCTGGCCGCGGAGGTGCTGCGCGGCGGCCTGGAGGTGGCGCACGAGGCGGGCTGCCATGTCGGCGGCGGGCACTCCATCGACGACCCGGAGCCCAAGTACGGCATGGCCGTGACCGGCGTGGTCGACGTCGACCGGATCATCACCAACTCCGGCGCGGCGGCCGGCACCCCGCTGAGCCTGACCAAGCCGCTGGGCGTCGGCGTGCTGAACAGCCGGATGAAGGCGACCGGCGAGGTCTCCGAGGAAGCCGTCGCGTCGATGACCGCGCTCAACCGCGAGGCCGGGCAGGCCGCGGTGGCCGCCGGCATCCGGGCCGGCACCGACGTGACCGGGTTCGGGCTGCTCGGCCACCTCTACAAGATGGCGCGGGCCAGCGGCGTGACCGCCGTCGTCGATGCCGCGGCGGTGCCCTACCTGACCGGTGCCCGGGAGGCGCTGTCCGGCGGCTTCGTCTCCGGCGGCACCCGGCGCAACCTGGACTGGGTGCGCCCGTACACCGACCTGTCGGCCGTCTCCGAGGACGAGGCGCTGCTGCTGGCCGACGCGCAGACCTCCGGCGGGCTGCTGCTGGGCGGTGAGGTGCCCGGCGCGCCGGTCATCGGCGAGTTCGTGCCCCGCGGGGAGCACGTGGTGGTCATCCGCTGAGGGTCATCCCCAGAAGGCGCGGGCGGCCTCGACGGTGGCGGCTGCCTGCGCCCGGCCGGCGCGCGCCGAGGGCTCGCGGGTGGCCGGGTCGAGCACGTTGCTGCCGAAGGCCGCCAGCGACGCCTCGTCGGCGGTGACCACGTGCACCTCGGCGCCCTTCTCCTCCAGGACCTCGAGCTCGCGGTCCAGCCCGGGTCCGAGCAGACCGCCGGGCATGCCGCGGGTCGGGGTCACCACGAGGACCTTCTCGCAGCCCGCCGCGAGGTCGGCGTTGGTGACCGAGCGCATGCCGCCGTCCATCAGCCGCCGACCGTTCACGGTCACCGGCGGCCAGACACCCGGGACCGCGCAGCTGGCGGTCACGGCGTCCAGCAGCCGGACGCCCGAGGACCCGTCGAACGGCAGGAACTCGCCGTCCGCGGTGTCGACGGCGGTGATCACGAGCCTGCCCGCCGGCCACTCCGGGTCACCGATCCGGCCCTCGATGATGGCTCGCCGCTGCGCCTCCGGGACGGAGTCCACCGCGAGCGCGAGGGCGCCGAGGCGGGCCCGCGCGTCCTGCTCGCCGGTGTTGCCCTTCATCGCCTCGGCGAACGCCGCCATGGTCGAGACGCCGTCGAACTCGACCTTCAGCTCCCCGGTGGGCGGGAGGAGCTGGCGCTCGTAGAGCCCCTGCAGATCGCCGTCGAGGCGCAGCTGCGCGCCCACGACCGAGCCCGCCGACGTCCCGACGACGAGGTCCGCCTGCCGGACGTCCACGCCCTCGGCCGCCCAGCCGCTGAGCAGCCCGAGCTCCCAGGCGATGCCGGCGACGCCGCCGCCACCGAGAACGAGTGCACGTGTCGCCATCGCGAGAGCCCCTTGCGCCGAACGGGTGAGATCAGCGACAGGCTAGGGGGGCGGTCAACCACCCGCGTCGCTGGCCCGCGGCGGCTCGGTTAGCGTCCGGTCATGCTCGCTGCCTTCGTCTCGACGCCTGCCCCGAAGGACCCGCTCTCCGTCCTCGAGGTCGGTGAGCGCCCCGAGCCGGTGGTCCGCGACGGCTGGACGACCATCCAGGTCAAGGCCGTCTCCCTCAACCACCACGACCTGTTCAGCCTGCAGGGCATCGGCCTGCCGGCCGAGCGGATGCCCATGATCCTGGGCACCGACGCCGCCGGCATCGACGAGGACGGCAACGAGGTCGTCGTGCACGGCGTGATCGCCAGCCCCGACTGGATGGGCGACGAGACGCTGGACCCGAAGCGGTCGCTGCTGTCCGAGGTGCACCAGGGATCGATGGCCGAGCGGGTCGCCGTCCCCCGCCGGAACCTGCTGCCCAAGCCGGCCGACCTGTCCTTCGCCGAGGCCGCCTGCCTGCCCACGGCCTGGCTGACCGCCTACCGGATGCTGTTCGTCCGGTCGGGCCTGCGGCCCGGGCAGACCGTGCTGGTGCAGGGCGCCAGCGGCGGCGTGGCGACGGCGCTGATCGTCCTGGGCCGCGCCGCCGGCTACCGGATCTGGGTGACCGGCCGCAGCGAGGAGAAGCGCGCCGCCGCGCTCGCGCTGGGCGCCGAGCAGGCGTTCGAGAGCGGCGCCCGGCTGCCCGAGCGGGTGGACGGGGTCATGGAGACGGTCGGCAAGGCGACCTGGAGCCACAGCATCAAGTCGCTCAAGCCCGGCGGCGTGCTGGTGACCTCCGGCGCGACGACCGGCTACGACCCCGGCGCGGAGCTCAACCGGGTCTTCTTCACCCAGCTGTCGGTCGTCGGCTCGACGATGGGCACCAAGGACGAGCTCGAGGCGCTCATCCGGATGTGCGCCGTCACCGGCGTCCGCCCGATCATCGACGTCGAGCTGCCGCTCACCGAGGCGCGCGAGGGCTTCGCCCGCATGTCCGAGGGCCGCACCAACGGGAAGATCGTCTTCACGCTGTGAGTGCTGGGCTGCGTCGTCGGCTCAGTGCACGATCTTGAGCCCGACGACGCAGCCGATGAGCCCCATGATCAGCAGCACCTTCGCGAGCGACACCGGCTCGGTGCCGGTCGCCATCGCGTAGGCGACGGTGAGCGAGGCGCCGATGCCCACCCAGACCGCGTAGGCCGTGCCCACGGGCAGCTCGCGCATCGCGTACGCCAGGCCCACCATGCTCAGCACGACGGCGACGGCGAAGACGAGCGACGGGGTCAGCCGGGTGAACCCGGCCGACCGGCCCAGAGCCGTGGCCCACACCGCTTCGAGCATCCCGGACACGACGAGCACGGCCCACGCCACGGAGAACTCCTCTGGCGCCGTCTTGTCGCACACCGGGTACGGCACCCCTCGTCCGGGAGCCGGATGTCGGGCTCACCCCCAGCCTCTCAGGCGGTGGGAAGCCCTGCTGCCCGCAGCAGGGTCGGCTCCGTCACTCGCGGCATGCGCAGCAGCACCACAGCGGCGATCGCGGCCAGCGCGGCGGCGATCGCGGCGCCGGCGAAGACGGTGTGCAACTGGGTGAGCAGGGCGGCGTCGGTCGCGGCGTCGTAGGGGGCGCAGTCGGCCGGGGTCCGCGGGCACAGGTCGACCGGCGAGCCGATCGCATCGATCTCCGCGGTGAACCGCTGCAGCGCCACGGCGGTGAGCAGGGACAGGCCGGCCAGCATGCCGACGGTGCGGGCGACGACGGCGAGCGCGCTGGCGCTGCCGTGCACCTCGGCCCGGGTGACGCCGAGCAGCACGGTGTTGACGGGGGCGATCGCCAGGCCGAAGCCCAGGCCGGCGGCCAGCAGGACGACGGTGGAGGCCGCGCCGTCCAGCGAGCGCTCGTCCCACTGCGTCATCGCGAGGAAGGCCAGGGCGGTCAGCGCCATCCCGCCCGCGGCGATCCACCGCGGGGCGGCGAACCGGCACAGCCAGCCGCCGGCCACCGCGCCGACCGGAACGGCTACCAGGAGCCGCAGCAGCACGAGCGCTGCCCCCAGCTGGTCACCCGGTGTCGTCGTGGCGCGGGCGAACAGCGGGATGTCGACCAGTGCGGCCACCAGCGCCGCACCGACGAAGAGGTTCACCAGCAGCGCACCCCAGGCCCCGACCGGCCGCAGCGCGGCCAGCGGCAGCACGGGGTCCGACGCCCGCCGCTCGTGGACGACGAAGAGCACCGCGGCGACGGCGGCCAGGGGCAGCAGCACCCACCCGTAGGCGACCACCTGCTCCCCACCCTCGGCCGCGGCGAACGCCCACACCAGGCTGCCCAGCGCGACGACCGCGAGCGCCGACCCGACGACGTCGACCTCGCGGACCACCTGCCCGAGCCCGCGCAGCGGCAGAACGGCACGCTCCGGCGCGGCGAGACTGCGGACGACGAGCGCGACGCCGGCGATCCCGGCGGTGAGCACCAGCGGCGTCGTCCAGGCCAGCGCATCGACCAGGGGGACGTACAGCAGGCCGAGGGTGACGTCCTCCTCCAGCGCGGCGGGGGCACCCAGGTGCAGGGTCAGCGCGCCGAACGCCACCACGCCGAGCACCAGCCCGAGCAGGTCGGGACGCCGGCTGTGCCCGGTGACCAGCGCGCCGGCGGCCAGGCCCAGACCCAGCAGGAGGTTCAGCCAGAAGATCGCCCGCCAGTCCGCGAACGCGAGCACCGCGGCACCGGCCAGCGGCCCGAGGACCGCACCCGCCTCCTGCACCGCGCCGACGACGCCCAGCGGCATCGCCCGCCGCTCCGGGGACCACCGGTCGGCGACCAGCGCCAAGGTCGCCGGCACCAGCCCGCCGGCACCGACTCCCTGCAGGCCCCGGCCGATCACCGCCGGCCCCAGGTCGACCGCCGTCGCCGTGAGCAGCGAGCCGAACGCGAACAGCAGCAGGCAGCCGACCAGCACCGGCAGCCGGCCGCGCAGGTCGGCCAGCCGGCCCAGCAGCGGCAGCGTCGCGGTGTAGCCCAGCAGGAAGCCGCCGACGATCGGGGTGGCCCGCTGCAGCTCGTCCAGCGAGACGCCCACGCCGGCGAGGATGTCGGGCAGCGCGAGGACGACCACGTACGTGTCGGCCGCCGTGACGAGCACGGCCAGGGTCGCGAGGGCGACCAGCGGCAGCCCGGGGACCGGCGCGACGGCGGCCCCCGCCTGCTCAGTCGGTGGGCGGTGCGGTGATCTCGACATCGGCGCCGAAGTCGCTGAGCTCGACGATGAAGGTGGAGTCCTCGTCGCTGAAGAACGGCCCGGTCAGCTCGACGCGGCGCAGTTCGCCGGTCTCGGTCGCGATCGACAATTGCGCCTCCACCGGGCGGCTGGGGTCCTCGCTGGTGAGGATCTGCTCGACCAGGTCACCGGGCAGCTCAGCGGTCACCTCGCGGACCACCTCACCCCCCACCCGCCGCTCGTCGCCCAGCTCGGCGGAGTCGGCCTGCGCCAGCAGCTGGGAGATGCCCGTCTCGGGGTCGAGCAGCTCACCCGGGTCGCCGAACCCGAAGTCCGCGGGCTCGATGACGTCGAAGGACGAGGCGAACGGCAGCAGCGCGTACACGGTGCCGTCGACCGAGACGACGTCCAGGTCGAGGGTGTTGCCCGCGACGCGCACCTGCAGCGTGCCGTCGAAGGAGGCAGGGCGGGCGACCTCGCCCTCGCCCCCGACCAGCAGGGTGCCGGTGTCCGGCGCGCCCTCGCTGTCGAGCTCGAAGTGCACGGTCTCGGCGTCGTCGAGGGTGTTCTTGGCCCGCTCCAGCAGGTCCGCGGCCGACTCCTCCGGCTCGTCGCTCCCCCCGCAGCCGGCGAGCACGGGTCCGGCGAACAGGGTGCACGCGAGTGCTACCCCCGCGCGGCGCAACGACATGACGACCTCCCTGTGGCGGGCCTGCCCCCGGGCATCCCGACGGGGACAGTAGCGCGCCGCCCCTCGTCAGGAAGCCGCAGCGCTCCGTGCGGCGATCTTCGTGGCGAGCCCGGCCCGGGCCCGCTCCGGGACGTACTCCACGACGGGCGCGAGCTCGGCCAGCCGGGACTTCTCGGTCATCACGATCCGGAACGCCGTCTCCACGGTGATGCCGTGGTCGGGGCGGTGCACCACCTCGACGGCGTCACCCGCGCCGATCTCGCCGGTCCGCAGCACCCGCAGGTAGGCGCCCGTCGCCCCGTGCGCGGCGAACCGCTTGACCAGGTCGGGCACGCCCCAGAAGCGGGCGAAGTTGGCGCACGGCGTGCGCCAGGCGGTCACCTCGAGCAGCGTCGTCCCCACGGTCCACCGCTCCCCGATCACCGCGTTCCGCAGATCGAGGCCGCTGGTGCGGAGGTTCTCCCCGAACCGGCCCGGCGGGAGGTCGCGGTCCAGCTCGGCGGCCCACCAGTCGGCGTCGGCCTGGGCATAGGCGTAGACCGCCTGCCCCTCGCCGCCGTGGTGCTTCCTGTTGACCTGGACGTCGCCGTCCAGACCGAGCTCCCCGACGGCGACCCGGCCGGTCACCGGACGCTTGTCGATGCCGCTGCGGTTCGGCCGCTTGTCGGGCAGCGGCAGGAGGTCGCTGCCCGATACGCAGACCGCCTCGACCCGGCCGGTCACTTCTTGGAGGCGGTCGACTCGTTGGTGGAGAGCGCGGCGACGAACGCCTCCTGGGGGACCTCGACGCGGCCGACCATCTTCATCCGCTTCTTGCCCTCCTTCTGCTTCTCCAGCAGCTTCCGCTTGCGGGTGATGTCACCGCCGTAGCACTTGGCGAGGACGTCCTTGCGGATCGCGCGGACGGTCTCGCGGGCGATGACGCGGGAGCCGACGGCGGCCTGGATGGGCACCTCGAACTGCTGCCGCGGGATGAGCTCGCGCAGCTTGCCGGCCATCATCACGCCGTAGCTGTAGGCCTTGTCCTTGTGCACGATGGCGCTGAACGCGTCGACGGCCTCGCCCTGCAGCAGGATGTCCACCTTGACCAGCGAGGACTCCTGCTCGCCGGCCTCCTGGTAGTCCAGGCTGGCGTACCCGCGGGTCTTGGACTTCAGGGCGTCGAAGAAGTCGAAGATGATCTCGCCCAGCGGCAGCGTGTAGCGCAGCTCGACGCGGGACTCGCTCAGGTAGTCCATCCCGCCGAGCTGGCCACGCCGGCCCTGGCAGAGCTCCATGATCGCGCCGGTGTAGTCGCTGGGCGCGATGATCGTGGCGTTGACGATCGGCTCGTAGACCTTGTCGATCTTGCCCTCGGGCCAGTCGCTCGGATTGGTCACGGTGAGCTCGCTCTGGTCCTCCATGATCACCCGGTACACGACGTTGGGCGCCGTCGAGATCAGGCTGATGCCGGCCTCGCGCTCCAGCCGCTCGCGGACGATCTCCAGGTGCAGCAGGCCCAGGAAGCCCACGCGGAAGCCGAAGCCCAGCGCCGCCGAGGTCTCCGGCTCGTAGGTCAGCGCCGCGTCGTTGAGCAGCAGCTTGTCCAGGGCCTCGCGCAGCAGCGGGTAGTCGCTGCCGTCGATGGGATAGAGGCCGGAGTAGACCATCGGCTTGGGGTCGCGGTAGCCGCCGATGGACTCCGCGGCCGGCTTGTGCTGCAGGGTGACGGTGTCACCGACGCGGGACTGGCGGACGTCCTTCACCCCGGTGATGAAGTAGCCGACCTCGCCCACGCCGAGGCTCTGGACCGGCTTGGGCTCCGGGGAGATGACGCCGATCTCGAGCAGCTCGTGCGTGGCACCGGTCGACATCATCTTGATCTTGTCGCGGGCCGAGATCCGGCCGTCGACCACGCGGACGTAGGTGATGACGCCCCGGTAGATGTCGTAGACCGAGTCGAAGATCATCGCCCGGGCGGCGGAGTCGGCCTCGCCGGTGGGCGCGGGGATCTCCTCGACGATCCGGTCGAGCAGTTCGGGCACGCCGACGCCGGTCTTGCCGCTGACCCGCAGCACGTCGCCGGGCTCGCAGCCGATGATGTGCGCGATCTCCTCGGCGTACCGCTCGGGCTGGGCGGCCGGCAGGTCGATCTTGTTGAGCACCGGGATGATCGTGAGGTCGTTCTCCAGCGCCAGGTACAGGTTCGCCAGCGTCTGCGCCTCGATGCCCTGAGCGGCGTCGACCAGCAGGACCGCGCCTTCGCAGGCGGCCAGCGACCGGGACACCTCGTAGGTGAAGTCCACGTGGCCCGGGGTGTCGATCATGTCGAGCACGTACTCGGTGCCGGTGTGCGCGCCGGAGCGCGGGGTCCACGGCAGCCGGACGTTCTGCGCCTTGATGGTGATGCCGCGTTCGCGCTCGATGTCCATGCGGTCGAGGTACTGGGCACGCATGTGCCGGCCCTCGACGAGGCCGGTGACCTCGAGCATCCGGTCGGCCAGCGTCGACTTGCCATGGTCGATGTGGGCGATGATGCAGAAGTTCCGGATGAGGGCCGGATCGGTGGCAGCAGGAGTCGTCACAGTGAGGCCATCGTCCCATGCCGCGGCGCCGGGCAAAGCGATTGCCCGGAAGGACGTGCGTCCTCCAAGGTGCGCGGGTGTCCCTGCCCGGTAGTCCACGGCTGCCCTACGCCCGCCTCCCGGCCGGGCTGCGGGCGGAGATCGACGCAGCTCTGGGCTCTCCCGTCGTCGCGGTGTCGCCCCGGCAGGGCGGCTTCTCCCCGGGACCGGCCGTCGTCGTGACGTGCGCCGACGGCCGCTCCGCCTTCGTGAAGGCGGTCGGGACGCCGCTGAACCCGGAGACGCCGACGCTGATGCGTGCGGAGGCGGAGGTGACCGCCCGGCTGCCGGCAACCCTGCCGGTCCCGGCCCTGCGCGCACACCTGGAGTGGGCCGACGGTGCCGACGAATGGGTCGCGCTGGTGTTCGACGTGTTCGACGGCGAGGCGGCGCCCCTGCCGTGGACGCCGCAGACGGCGGCCGTGGCCGTCGCCGGGCTGACCGAGCTGGCGCGGGCCGCCACCCCCTGCCCGGTCGCCGGGCTGCCCACGCTCGCCGAGCGAGTGGACGTGCCGCTGTCGTCGTGGGCGCGGCTGGCCGCCGACCCGCCCCCCGATCTGGACCCCTGGGAGACCGAGCGGCTGGACTGGCTCGGTGAGGTGCCCGACCGGCTCGCCGCCGGTGGTTGGCTGGACGGGGACACCCTGGTCCACGGTGACCTGCGGGCGGACAACCTGCTGCTGGGGCCGGGGAACGCGGTGGCTTTCGTCGACTGGGCCTGGGCCGTCCGCGGTGCGGACTGGATCGACACGGTGCTGTTCAGCCTGGACGCGGCAGCGCAGGGCGGCGTGGATCCCGAGTGGCTGGTGGGCCGCTCGCCCCTGGTCCCCGCCGCGGACCCGTGCCAGGTGACCGATCTGGTGCTCGCGATGGCCGGGATGTGGGCGTCGAGCATGCGTCGCCCGGCGCCGCCGGGGCTGCCCACCCTCCGGACCTTCCAACGGCACTTCCACGCCGCCGCGCTGGCCTGGGGCGTGCGGCGGGTGGCGGCCGGGCTGGTCTGACCGCCGCCGGTTGGGCCCGACGGGCGGGACTGGTATCTTGTGAGGCCGGTCCGCTGGGCGCTTCGCCGTGCCCCGGACGCACTGTCGAACTCATCCCCTCCAGACTTTCGAGGCTCACGCGTGGCGAACATCAAGTCCCAGCTCAAGCGGATCAAGACCAACGAGAAGGCGCGTCAGCGCAACGTCGCGGTCAAGTCCGCCCTCAAGACGGCTGTCCGGCGCGTCCGCACGGCCGCCGAGTCCGGCGACGCCGCCGCCGCGGCCGCCGCGCTGACGACCGCGAACAAGCAGCTGGACAAGGCCGCCAGCAAGGGCGTCATCCACAAGAACCAGGCCGCCAACCGCAAGTCCGGTCTGGCGAAGCTCACCGCCGGCCTCTGATCCGGCGCCCGCGTCCACGTGACGCGGACGTGCACGAGCCCCTCCCCTGCGGGACGGGGCTCGTTCGCGTTCCGGGGAGGCAACGGATCAGCGGATGCCCGCCGCCGCTCCGCCTCGTCAGCGACCGGTGGGAACGCGACCCCGGCCGGTCGCGGTCCGGATGTCGACGATCCGGCGCACCGCGCGCTCCAGCGCGTAGTCGGCGCTGGCCGCCACGCCCTTCACGTCCGCGTTCAGTTCCGCGGTCACGCCGATGGCCTGCTGCAGGCCGTCGATGCTCCAGCCCCGTGACTGGGCCTGTGCCTTCTTGACCTTCCACGGCGGCATCTTCAGCGTGCGGGCGAGCTCACCCGGGTTGGTGGAGCTCAGTGACGCCACCCGTGCAGCGGTGCGGACCCCGTCGGCGATGGCGTCGGCGATGAGGACGTGCGCGACGCCGCGCTGCAGCGCCCAGCGCAGCATCTCCAGCGATCCCTGCCGGTCGCCGACCAGGACCCGCTCGGCCACGGTGAAGCCGGTGACCTCGGCCTGACCCCGGTGGAACCGCGCGACGGCGTCGCCGTCGATGGTCCCGCCGAAGTCCGACACCAGCTGGCTGGCTGCTGCCGACAGCGCACGCAGGTCGTTGCCGACGGCGTCGACCAGCGCGGTGACGGCATCGGCGGTGATGCGGCCGCCGAAGGTGCGGACCTCGTTGCGGACGAAGGCGGCCCGGTCGCCGGCCGAGCTGATCTTGGGGCACTCGTCCACGGCGGCACCGGCGGCGACGAACGCCTTGACCAGCGCCTCGTTGCGCTTGCCGCCGGAGTGGACGATCACCAGCGTGATCTCCGGGTCGGGATCCTTGGCATAGGCCGTGAGCGCGTCGGCCAGCGCAGCGGCGGACTCGTGCACACCCGTGACGACGACGAGGCGGTGCCCACCGAACAACGAGGGCGCCAGCACGTCGGCCAGCTGACCGGTGGGCAGCCCCTGCGCGGCGAGCTCGTGCAGCTCGGCATCCGGATGGCGCTCGACCACCGCCGTCCGGACGGCGGCGACCGCGCGGGACCGGAGGAGCTCCTCCTCCCCCGACACCACACGCAGCCGCGAGGTCGGTGGCACGGGAGCGGCTGGCACGCCTGCATCGTGCCACGGAGCACCGACGGATCCGGCCTCCCCCGCGGGCCTCACGGTCCCGTCCCGCGGGCGGCCACGCCCCACTCGGACGCGGAGCCCACGACGGCGAGGTCACCCCCTCGATCGGTCCGGTGCACGCGCATCCCCGCCCGCTCGAGAGTCTCCAGCAATGAGCGGGCCGGATGCCCGTAGGTGTTGTCCGCCCCGACGGAGATGAGCGCGGCGCGCGCCCCCGTGCCCGTCAAGAACCCGGGGTCGGCGTCCGCGCTGCCGTGGTGCGGAACCTTGAGCACGTCGGCCCGCAGGTCGACTCCACTGGTCCGCAGGCGGGCCTCCGCCTCCGCGCCGAGGTCCCCCGTGAGCAGGACGCGGACGCCGCGGACGGTGGCCCGCACGACCAGGGACAGATCGTTGACCTCCGCGGCCGCCGTGGCGCGCTCGGGTTCCGGCGCGAGAACCTCCAGGACCACCGCGCCTGCCTCCCGCCTGTCCCCCGGCACCAGCCGGATGCGCTCGGCCCCGGCCCTCCGGATCACGGCGTCGACGGTGGGCAGCCGGTCGTCGATCGGGGACAGCGCTCCGGTGGCCACCACGCCGACCGAACGGCCGTCGAGTGCGCCGGTCAGACCGCCGACGTGGTCGGCGTCCAGGTGTGACAGGAGCACCAGCGGGAGACGGTCGACCCCCAGGTCGTCCAGGCAGCGGTCGACGGCGGCGACATCCGGTCCGGCGTCCAGCAGCACGGCCTCCCCCCTGCCGCCCGTCGGCAGAACCAGCGCGTCGCCCTGCCCCACGTCACAGGCGACGATCACGGTGTCCGGCGGAGGCCAGCCCCGTACCGCCTGACGCACCGGCCAGCCGACCAGGACCAGCCCGGTCAGCACTGCCAGCGCCAGCGGGCGGAGCCGGCGGAACCGCCACAGACCCCACCCGGCACCGACCAGGAGGACCGCGAGGAGCACGGCCCCGCCCGACCCGGCGGGCCAGCCCGGCGCAGCATCGGGCAGCCGGGCGGCGCGCTCGGCCACGAGCACGAGCCAGCGCGTCGGCCAGCCGGCACACCAGACCAGCACCGCCCCCGCCGGCTGGGACACCGCGCCCAGGACCGTCGCCAGGATGCCGAGGACCGTCGCCGCGGGCACCGCCGGAGCGGCCAGCAGGTTGGCCGGCAGCGACACGAGGCTCACCGTCCCCGAGAGCCCCGCGACCAGCGGTGCCGTGGCCAGGCCGGCCGCAGCACTGACCGCGAGCGCATCGGCGACGAGCGGAGGCCAGCCGCGCTCGCGCAGCCGGCGCGACCAGGCCGGCGCCAGCAGCACGATGGCCGCGGTGGCGAGGACCGAGAGCGCGAACCCGGCGTCCCGCGCCAGGCGGGGGTCGAGGAGGAGCAGGACGCACACCGCCGCCGCCAGGGCGGGCAGCGCGATCCGCGCCCGGCCGGAGGCCAGCGCCAGCAGGGTCACCGCGCCCATGGCCGCCGCACGCAGGACGCTGGGCTCGGGACGGGCGAGGACGACGAAGCAGACGAGAGCGGCGCCCCCGACCACCGCCTGGACCCGGCGGTCGACGGCCCGTCGGCGCAAGGGCCACAGGACCGCGGTGATCACGATCGCGACGTTGGCCCCCGAGACCGCGGTCAGGTGCGAGAGCCCGGCCAGCCGGAACTCCTCGTCGAGTACCGGATCCAGCTGCCGGGTGTCCCCGACCACGAGGCCCGGCAGCAGCCCGGCCGGACGCGGCTCGAGCACCTGGGTGGCGGAGCGGGCCAGCCCGTTCCGCAGGTCTCCGGCGATCCGCTGCCACGGGTCCGGGGCACCGACGGCGGTCGGTGGCCCGCGGGCCGAGAGCACCGCCACGACGTCGTCCCCGGCCCGGGGCGGCGCGGCGACCGCCCGGACCCGGGCCGGCTGACCGGGCAGGAGCTCCCGCCATCCCTCCTCCGGCGCGAAGAGCAGCACGTCCGCCTCGAGGTGCTGGACCCGCTCCCCGTCGCTGACGACCGTGACCGTCGCGTCGGCGACGATCCTGGGCCGGCCGCTGCCGGTGAGGAGGTGCGGATCGCCGCCCAGGTGCAGGTCGACCGTGACGGCCCGGTGGTCGTCGGCCAGCGCCCGGAGCGGCGAGGCCTCCCGCGCCGCACCCCGGACCGCCGACGTGCCGCTGGCGACCGCGACCGCGGCGAGGACGGCGAGCAGCACCGTCGCGGCGACCGTTCCGCGGCGGCGTGCGCACCCCGCCGCGACGAGCGCCCCGGCCGACGCGAGGCCGAGCAGCGACGGCGCGAGGAACGGTGCCGCCAGGCTGACCGCCCACACGGCGGCCGCCACGGGGACCAGCCTGAGGTCGATCCACTGCCAGCGACCGTCCGGGGCCTCCGCCCGGTGCGGCGCTCTCACACGCGCACCAGCTCGGCCAGCTCAGCGGCGGTGGTGGGTCCGATGCCGGGCACGTCGTCCAGCTGGTCGACGCTGCGGAACGGGCCCTGGGCGCTGCGGTGGGCGACGATGCGCTGCGCCAGCACCGGTCCGATTCCCGGTAGCGCGTCGAGGTCCTCGGCCGTCGCGGTGTTGAGGTCCACCAGCACCCCGGCGCCGTCCGCGGCCGCCGCGGTGCTGCCGACCACCCCGGGCACTCCGACGGCGATCTGCTGGCCGTCCGTGACGACGGCGGCCAGGTTGACGGCGGCCGGATCGGTTCCCGGCAGCAGCCCGCCGGCCGCTTCGACGGCGTCGGCGACCCGGGAGCCCGTCGGCACCGTGACCAGTCCTGGCCGCGCCACCAGGCCCACGACCGCCACGACCACCGGGGTCGCGGTGTCGGCCACCTCGCCCACCGCGGGAGACGCCGGCGGAGAGGCCTCCGGAGAGGCCGCCGGCGCTCCCGTCGACCCCGCGGCGTCCGCCGCCGTCGAGGCGCTGCCGGACGGGACCGGTGGCGCCGGTTCGACCCGAGGCCGGTCCAGCCAGGTCCAGCCGACCAGGAGGAGCGCGGCCAGCAGACCGGCGGTCCACAGCGATCGGGCGCCGGCCCGCCCGGGGTCCCACCGCGCCGTCCGCCCGGGCGCGCGGTGCCTTCCGATGCCCGGCGGCCGGTCGCCGGGCGCCTCCTCGACCCAGCCGTCGACCTCCTGCTCGCTGCCCTGCTCGGCGACGGTGGCGGTCTCCGTGGGGTGGTCGTCCTCCGGCACCCAGCCGCCGCGCGATCCGTCGTCCAGCAGTGCCCTCAGCCGGGCACGGATGACGTCGGCATCGTCGGATCGGCGAGAGCTCTGGCGCACTCCGCGGACGCTAGGAAGCCTGCCGCCCGCCCGGCAGCGGCCGCGCTCATCTGTGGACGGGGACGCTCCCTGTGGACGCCCCGGTCATCTCGTCGCACCGGTCCGTCAGGGTGCCGGCATGCCCGTGCGCAACGCTGGTCCCCCGTCGCTCCGAGAGCGGTCATCCCTCCGCGGTCGGCTCCTGGCCGCTCTCCGGCACCGCCGGCTCTGCACCCTCGACGGCGCCCGGCAGGTCCGGTGCCGCATTCCCGTCATCCGGCGCCGGTGCCACGACGACGCCGACCGCTCCGGGGCCCACGTGCGCCCCGATCGCGGCACCGAGTTCGCTCACGTGCAGCTCGCGCAGGGAGGGCACCCGTTCGCGCAGCTCGGCGGCCAGCCGCTCGGCTTTCTGTGGCGCCGCCAGGTGGTGCACCGCGAGGGAGACCGGCTCACCCCCCACCTCGTCGACGACCCGCTGCACCAGACGGCTGAGGGCGCGCGCGGAGGTGCGCACCTTCTCCAGCGGCACCACGCGCCCGTCGAGCACGTGCAGCACGGGCTTCACCGCGAGCGCCGATCCCAGCAGGGCGGCGGCCGACCCGATGCGGCCGCCGCGGCGCAGGTGCTCCAGGGTGTCGACGACGAAGAACGTCCGGGTGGCCGCGGCCGTGCGGCGGGCCGCATCGGCGACCGCAGCGGCGTCCGCGCCGGCGGCGGCAGCTCGCGCGGCCGCCAGCACGGCGAAGCCGTTGCCCATCGCCGCCGAACGGGAGTCCACCACGGTGACGATGTGCTCGCCGACCTGCGAGGCGGCCAGCCGGGCGGCGTCCCAGGTGCCCGAGAGCTCGGCGGAGAGGTGGATGGACACCAGCCGATCCGCTCCCGCGTCCAGGAGCCGCCGGTAGGCCGCCACGAAGTCGCCCGGCGTGGGCCGCGAGGTGGAGACGCGTCCCCCGCGGGTGTTGAGCACCCGGGCGACGTCGGCAGGGCCGATCGACTCGCCCTCGGTCCCGGAATGGCCGGCCAGCACCACGTAGAGCGGGACGACGTCGATCCCGTAGCGCTCGAGGACCTCGGGCGGCAGGTAGGCCGTCGAATCGGTCACGACGGCAACGGGCACGCGGCGAGGCTAGCTGGCCCCCGCGGGCGTTCGGGTCACGGCCGGTGTGCCCGGCTCGGCCTGCGCGGACGGACGGGACGTCAGACGACTGCGTCGGCATCGCCGATGGAGCCGGCGCCGCCCTCCTCCGGGTTGGCTCCCGAGCGCACCGGGACCTCCTGGGAGGCCGCGGGAGCACGGTGGCCGGCACCGTTGCCCTCCGGCCCGGGGCTCCTCGGCACCGCGGCGTTGTGCCGGATGAGCCGCCAGGTTCCGGACTGCTCCTGCAGCTCGCTCCAGGCACAGTTGCCCAGCGGACCGAACAGCCGGCGCTGCTCGGGGCCGAGCCCCAGCAGCCGCTCGATCAGGCGGCCGCTGGTGCCGCCGTGCGTAACCACCACCGCGACGGGCGCGGCCGGCAGGTCGGCCACGGCGGCGAGCGCCCGCGCGGCGACGTCCTCGGGCTCCTCTCCCCCGCGCCCGCGGACCGGGCGTCCGGCGAGCCAGTCCGCGTACTGGTCGGGATACCGGTCGGCCACCTCGTCGCGGGTGAGCCCCTCCCACGAACCCATGCCGTGCTCCCGGAGCCGGCCATCCAGCCGCAGCGGGACGCCCAGGAGCCGGGTCAGCGCCCCGGCGGTGTCCGCGGCGCGGTCGAGGTCGCTGGAGACCACGATCGTGTCGCCGTCGAGGGCTCCGGACGCGATCAGGTGCGGAGCGGCCTCGACCGCCTGCCGGCGGCCCACCTCGTCGAGCGGCGGGTCCATCCGGCCCTGGAAGCGGCCGGCGGCGTTCCACTCGGTCCGGCCGTGCCGCCAGAGGACCAGCCGCCGGACGGGCAGGGCGAGCGCCGCCAGGGAGTCGCTCACCGGCCGGTGGTGTCCGGTCCGGCCGCGCCCTCCGGGGCGGATGCCTCGGCCGCCTCCTGCGCCGGGAGGGCGCTGTCCACGAACGGGATGGTCGGGCAGTCCTTCCAGAGCCGCTCGAGGGCGTAGTAGGCGCGCTCCTCGGCGTGCTGGACGTGGACGACGACGTCGACGAAGTCGAGCAGCACCCAGCGGGCCTCCGAGACGCCTTCACGGCGCACCGGCTTGAGCCCGTGCTCGCGCAGGCGCTCCTCGACCGCGTCCACGATGGCCTGCACCTGGCGCTCGCTCGGCGCGGAGGCGAGCACGAACGCGTCGGTGATCGCCAACCGCTCGCTGACGTCCACGATCGAGACGTCGGTGGCGAGCTTGTCGGCGGCCGCCTGAGCGGCGAGTTGCGCGGTGTCCCGCGCCTCGGCCGAGGCGGTCATCGGGGTACCTCCTGGAGGTCGGATGTGGGGTCGGTGTCGGTCGGCGGGCCAGGGGGCTGCGGTGGACGGTCGTAGATCGGCCGGTCGCCGGCCGGCGGGGGGCCGGCCGCGACCGGGTCCTCGCCGCCGCTGACCGCGGCCGGCGCCCGCCGCCGCAGGCCCTCGCGGTAGAGGCCCCGCTTCTCGATGTACTGGACGACGCCGTCGGGCACCAGGTACCAGACCGGCATCCCGCGGGCGACACGGCCACGGCAGTCGCTGGAGCTGATCGCCAGCGCCGGGATCTCGACCAGGCTGACGCGTCCCGCCGGCAGGTCCGAGTCCGCGAGCGTGTAGCCGGGACGGGTCACCCCGATGAAGTGCGCCAGGTCGAAGCACCGGTCCCCGTCGCGCCACGTCATGATCTGCGCCAGGGCGTCGGCCCCGGTGATGAAGAAGAGTTCGGCGTCGGGCCGCTGGGCCCGCAGGTCGACGAGGGTGTCGATGGTGTACGTCGGACCACCGCGGTCGATGTCGACGCGGCTGACGGAGAACCGTGGATTGGACGCCGTCGCGATGACCGTCATGAGGTAGCGGTCCTCGGCCGGGCTGACCTGACGGTCGCTCTTCTGCCAGGGCTGACCGGTGGGCACGAAGACGACCTCGTCCAGCCCGAAGAGCCCGGCGACCTCGCTCGCGGCCACGAGGTGCCCGTGGTGGATGGGGTCGAACGTCCCACCCATCACGCCGATCCGCCCACCTGTCACCGGCCGAGCGTATCCGTGCCCACCGGAGCCGGCCCTGGCCGGACCGGCTCCGGTACTACGGAACCGCGGTGCCTGCCCCACCGGAGGGGGCGCCGCGGCCCGCGGCGACCGGCTCCCCCGTGCAGCCGGTCGCGGGCCCTACCGCCCGAGGCGGCCGGAGGCGCCGACACCCGGGAGCATCGGCACCGCGCTGACCAACGGCTCGATCCCGCCTGGGTTACGCACCAGTACCGGAATTGGCGTGTGGCCGTCCGCACTGCTCCGCTGCGCCGCATTCCGGTGCGCAGGGGCGGTCGACGTGTCGACCGGTCGACGCGTGGACGAAGCGACTGCGGAACGCGGTGGGGCGGCCTGACCCGGGCCGTTCCGCCCGCCGGTGATCACCGGCGGGCGGGGCGCGGCGAACCGGTCAGAGGGTGGTGATGAAGTCGGCCAGCTGGGCGGCGTTCCGGCACTCCACCATGTCGATGACCTCGCCGTACCGATCGGCGGCGGAGTCACCACTGCCCCACTGGCGCTGCGGCTCCGGGTTCAGCCAGTGCGCCGAGCGGGACCGGCGCACCATGCTCGCCAGCAGCGGGACCGCCGCCGGCCGGTAGTTGGTCCGGCCGTCGCCCAGCACCAGCAGCGACGTCTTCGGCCCGATCGCCGAGGCGTACTTGTCGGCGAACACCTCGAACGCGGTGCCGTAGTCGCTGTGCCCGTCGAAGGCCACCACCTCGGCCTCCCGCCCGATGCGCGTCACCGCGTCCGCGACGTCGGCACCCGGACGGAAGAACCGGGTCACCTCGTCGGTGGAGTCGACGAAGGCGAATGCCCGGACACCGGTGAAGTGCTCGCGCAGCGCCTGGGTGAGCATCAGGGTGAAGTGGCTGAAGCCGGCCACCGAGCCGCTCACGTCGCAGAGCACGACGAGCTCGGGCTTGTGCACCTTGCGCGGGCGGTGATGGGTGACGACCGGGACGCCGCCCGTGCCGAGCGAGGCCCGGACGGTCTTCCGGAAGTCGAGCCGGCCCTGGCGGCCGATCTTGCGCCGGGCGGAGAGCCGGACGGCCAGCCGCCGGGCGAGCGGCGCCACGGTGCGGCGCAGCTCCGCGAGGTCCGTCGACTGGGCCCGCAGGAAGTCGATCTGATCGGCCAGCGGGCGGACGGCGTTCTTCGCGACCCGATCCCGGCCCTTCTCGTCGGCCGTCCGCCGGCGCACCTCGGCCTCGACGGCGTTCTTGAACGCCTCCACCCGCTCCCGGACCGTCTGGCGGGCGACCTGCTCGTTGAGCCCCCCGCGGTCGCCCTCGGCGAGCAGGCCTGCCAGCAGCTGGGCCACCAGCGTGTCCGGGGAGAGCGCCCGCATGACCCGGTAGCTGAAGTACGACTGCCCCGTCGGGCTGGGCTGCCCGCTGCCGAGCCGGTCCACCGCACGACGGGCGAACCGGCGGATCTCGTCCTCGTCACCCTCGAGCAGCAGCTGGAAGAGCTGGTCGCGCATGAGCTTGGCCAGCTCGGCGTCGTCGGGACCGGGACCCGCCTGGCGCGGCTCGCCGTCCTGCGCGCCCTCCTCGGCCTCGCCGAACTCCTCGTCGGCCGCCGGGCGGTCCGACAGCGGCCACCAGAGGTCGAACAGCACGTCGTAGGCCGGTCGCTGAGCACCCCGCTGCAGCAGCACGGCCGCCAGACCGTGCCGGAGCTGCTCGCGGTCGAGCAGGTCGACGACGGTGAGGATCTCGGCCGCGTCGACCGCCTGGCTGATGCCCACCGGGATACCGGCTTCGCGCACGGCGCGCACGAATCCGTCCAGGTGCCCGGCCAGCCCACCGAGCTCCTGCGAGCGGCTCCCCGGGGCACCCATCAGTTCAGCCGAAGCTCGGCGGCGGCCCGCTCCTGGTCGCTCGCGTGCTTGAGCACCACGCCGAGGGTCGAGGACATGGCCCCCTCGTCGAGGGTGTCCAGGCCGAGCTCCAGCAGCGTCTGCGCCCAGTCGAGCGTCTCGGAGATCGACGGCGACTTCTTCAGCTCCATCGCCCGCAGCGCACGCACCGTCTTCACCAGCTGCTCGGCCAGGCCCGGGGCGAGGTCCGGCACGCGCGACAGGACGATCTCCCGCTCCCGCTCGGCCGAGGGGTAGTCCAGCGCGAGGTACAGGCAGCGCCGCTTGAGGGCCTCGGACAGCTCGCGGGTGGCGTTGGAGGTCAGGATGACCATCGGCCGGCGGGTGGCGGTGATCGTGCCGAGCTCGGGGATGGTCACCTGGAAGTCCGAGAGCACCTCCAGCAGCAGGCCCTCGACCTCGACGTCGGCCTTGTCGGTCTCGTCGATGAGCAGCACCGTCGGGTCGGTGCGGCGGATGGCGGTCAGCAGCGGGCGGGAGAGCAGGAACTCGTCACCGAAGATGTCGTCGTGGACGCTGTCCCAGTCGGCACCGTCGCCGGCCTGGGAGGCCTGGATGCGCAGCAGCTGCTTCTTGTAGTTCCACTCGTACAGCGCCCGCGCCTCGTCGAGGCCCTCGTAGCACTGCAGCCGGATCAGGTCCGAGCTCGTCGCGGTGGCCAGCGCCTTGGCCAGCTCCGTCTTCCCGGTGCCGGCCGGCCCCTCGACCAGCAACGGCTTGCCCAGCCGGTCGGCCAGGAACACCGTCGTCGCGATCTGGGCGTCGGGCAGGTAACCCGCCTCGCTCAGCCGCTTGCCGACGTCGGCGACGGAGGAGAAGTGCGGGGACTGCGACGGCGGACGGGGCAAGACGGCTCCAAGGGGCGGTGGGGTGGGCGGAAGAACCCGCTCAGCGGACGTGACCGCGACCGGTCACAACGTAGGTGGTCGAGGTGAGCTCGGGGAGTCCGAGCGGGCCACGGGCGTGCAACTTCTGCGTCGAGATACCGATCTCGGCGCCGAATCCGAACTCGCCTCCGTCGGTGAACCGGGTGGAGGCGTTCACCAGCACGGCCGCGGCGTCCACCCCCGCGGTGAAGGCGGCGATCGCGGTGGCGGAGTCCGCGACGATCGCCTCGGTGTGACCCGTGGTCCAGCGGGCGATGTGGTCCAGCGCCTCGGGCAGGTCGTCCACCACCCGCACGGCCATGTCCATCGACAGGTACTCCGCGGCCCAGTCCTCGTCCGTGGCCGGCAGCACCGCGGGTGCGCCCGCCCCCGCGGCCTCGAGCACGGCCGGGTCACCGTGCACGGTCACGCCGGCGTCGGTCAGCGCGCGCAGGAGCCGGGGCAGGAACGGGACGTCGCGGTGGACCAGCAGCGTCTCGGCGGAGTTGCAGACGCTCACCCGGTGGGTCTTCGAGTTGAGGACGACGGCCTCGGCGACGGCGGGGTCGGCGGAGGCGTCGACGTACACGTGGCAGTTGCCCTCACCGGTCTCGATCACCGGCACCTTCGACTCCCGCACCACGCGCTGGATCAGCGAGGCGCCACCGCGCGGGATGACCACGTCGACCAGCCCGCGGGCACCGAGCAGCTCGCCGACCGACGCGCGGTCGGCCGGCAGCAGCTCGACGAAGCCGGCCGGGAGACCGGCCTTCTCCCCCGCCTCGGTCAGCACGGCGATCAGCGCGGTATTGGTGGCGAACGCCGACGCGGACCCCCGCAGCAGCGCCGCGTTGCCGCTCTTGAGGCACAGCCCCGCCGCGTCGACCGTCACGTTGGGACGGGCCTCGTAGACGATGCCGACCACACCGAGGGGCACGCGGACCTGGCGCAGGTCCAGACCGTTGGGCAACCGCGACCCGCGGACGACGTCGCCCACCGGGTCGGGCAGGGCCACCAGCTCGCGCAGGGCGGCGGCCACGCCCGCGATCCGGTCCGCATCGAGCCGCAGGCGGTCGATGGTCGCCTCGGGCGTCCCGTCCGCGCGCGCGGCGTCCACGTCGGTCGCGTTCGCGGCGAGGATTTGGTCGGCCCGTTCCACCAGCGCCTCGGCCATCGCCGTCAGCGCGGCGTCCTTCGCGTCCGTGGACAGGGTCCGGAGGATCCGGGCAGCCGACCGCGCCCGCTGGGCGGCGGCGCCGATCAGCGGCAGCAGTGAGATCTCCGACACGCAGCCAGCCTACCCGGCGGTCAGACATTTCCAGAATGCGGTTCGGTAGTAGATAATGGTTCTCATGAACATCTCGCTCGCTCGCCGCTCCGCCTCCGCGGCGACCGCTGCGTCCCTGCTCCTCCTTGCCGGCTGCGGCAGCGACGACGGCTCCGGGAACGCCGGCGCCGGCAGCGACGGCCTCACCGTCCTGGCCGGCTTCTACCCGCTGGAGTGGGCCGCCGAGCGGGTCGGGGGCGAGCGCGTCTCGGTCACGTCGCTCACCGCTCCCGGCGCCGAGCCCCACGACCTCGAGCTGACCCCGCGGGACGTCGCCGGCGTCTCGGACGCCGACCTGCTCGTGTACCTCGGCGGCTTCCAGGCCGCGGTGGACGAGGTCGCCGAGCAGCAGGCCGGCGACCACTCGTGGGACGCCACCGAGGCCGCGAACCTCTCGCTCACCTCGGACGGCCACGACCACGAGCACGCCGAGGGCGAGGAGCACGCGGAGGACGAGGAGCACGCCGAAGGTGACGAGCACGCGGAGCACGCCGAGGGCGAGGAGTCCGCGGACCCGCACTTCTGGCTCGACCCCACCCGCCTGGCCAACGTCGGCGACGCGCTGGCCGGGCAGCTGACCGAGCTGGACCCCGAGGGCGCGGAGACCTACGAGCAGAACGCCGCCGCCCTCCGGGAGGAGCTGGAGTCGCTCGACCAGGAGATGGCCGAGGGGCTGTCCGGCTGCACCGTGGACACCCTGGTCACGAGCCACGACGCCTTCGGCTACCTCGCCGAGCGCTACGGTCTCGAGGTGGTCGGCATCACCGGGCTGAGCCCGAACAACGAGCCCTCGGCCAGCCAGCTGGCCGAGATCTCGGACCTGGTCAGCGAGCGCGGGGTGACGACGGTCTACACCGAGACGCTCGTCGACCCCTCCATCGCCGAGGCCGTCGCCTCGGAGTCCGGCGTCCGCACCGCCGTCCTCGACCCCCTCGAAGGGCTGACCGACGAGTCGGCCGGCGACGACTACCTCGCCGTCATGCGCGCCAACCTGGCCACGCTGCAGGAGGGTCAGTCCTGCTCATGACGGATCGCCCGTCCACCGGGCCGGGCGTCATCGACCTCCGGCGGGCCACCATCGGCTACGGCGACGTGCCGATCGTGCGCGACGTCGACCTGACCGTCCGGGCCGGGGAGGCGGTCGCCGTCCTGGGCTCGAACGGCTCCGGCAAGACCACCCTGGCGCGCGGGCTGCTCGGCCTGGCCACGGTGCTCGGCGGAGAGGTCCAGGTGCTGGGCGCCCCGATCGGCCGGCTCCGCGAGCGCGGCCGCGTCGGCTACGTGCCGCAGCGGCACTCGATCAGCGGAGCGGTCCCGGCGACCGTGCGCGAGGTCGCCGGCGTGGGCCGGCTCGCCCGGCTCGGCCTGTTCCGCAGGCTCGGGGCCGCCGACCGCGCCGCCGTCGTCGACGCGGTGACGGCGGTGGGCCTCGCCGACCGGCTGGACGACCCGGTCGCCTCGCTGTCCGGCGGGCAGCAGCGCAGAGTGCTCGTCGCCCGCGCGCTGGCCGCGGAACCGGAGCTGCTGATCATGGACGAGCCCACCGCCGGGGTGGATGCCGCCAGCCAGGAGGCGCTGGCCGGTGTCCTCGCCGGCATCTCCGCCCGCGGCACCACCCTGGTGGTGGTCACGCACGAGAGCGCACCGCTGGCCGGTGTCCTCTCCCGGGCGGTCGTGATCGACCACGGCCGCGTGGCCTACGACGGGCCGCTGGCCGAGGCCTCCGCGCACGACGAGCACCTGCACCACCACCCGCCGGAGCGGGAGCCCACCGGCTACCGCATGGACCAGCCCACGGTGACCACCGGTCCGCGGACCGACGCCGACAGGGAGCACTGACGTGGGACTCCTCGACTACGACTTCATGCAGCGGGCGCTGCTCGCCTCCCTGATGGTCGGGCTCGTCGCACCGGCCGTCGGCGTGTTCCTCGTGCAGCGCCGGCTCTCGCTGCTGGGTGATGGTCTCGGCCACGTCGCGCTCACCGGCGTGGCCGTGGGAGTGCTGACGGCGACCAGCCCGGTGTGGACCGCGCTCGTGGCGGCCGTGCTGGGTGCCGTGCTCATCGAACTGGTCCGCGCCCGCGGCCGCACCAGCGGCGACGTGGCACTCGCCGTCCTCTTCTACGGCGGCATCGCCGGTGGCGTGGTGCTGCTCAGCCTCGCCCCGAGAGGGCAGGCCACGAACCTGGACTCCTACCTCTTCGGCGCCATCACGACGACCAGCCCGCAGGACGTCTCGGTCTTCGCGGTCATCGCGGTCGTGGTGCTCGTCAGCGTGGCCCTGCTGGGCCAGCGGCTGTACGCGGTGAGCGACGACGAGGAGTACGCCCGTGCGGTGGGGCTCCCCGTCCTCGGCCTCAACATCGTGCTGGCGGCGCTGGTGGCCTCCACCGTGGTCCTCTCGATGCGGGTCGTCGGGCTGCTCCTCATCAGCGCGCTGATGATCGTCCCCAGCGCCATCGCGCAGCTGCTCGCCCGCAGCTTCCGGGAGACCGTGCTGGTCGCCTGCCTCGTCGGAGTGCTGATCAGCGTCTCGGGGACGGCCACGTCCTTCTACACCGGCACCCCCTCGGGCGGGACGATCGTGCTGCTGGCCATCGCCCTGTTCCTGCTCGTCACCACGGCCGTGACCTTGCGGGACGCGACGGCGCGCCGACGTCACCGGCGTAGGGTCGACGTCCACGACGCGCACCCCCACGAGCACGGCGACGACTGCGGTCATCCGCCGGTGCCGCACGGCGACCACGTCGACTACGACCACGACGGGCACCTCCACGCGCCGCACCAGACCGGCCGGGGGGTGCACTACGACGAGCACGGGGAGCACCCGGTGGGCGCTCCCCCCAGCGGAAGGCCGGGATGACCATGAGCGAGCCGGCACCCGCCGAGCTGTCCGGCCGTCGCACCACCCGGCAGCGCAGTGCGCTCGTCGCGCTCCTGGACGAGCTGGACGGCTTCCGCAGCGCGCAGGAGCTGCACTCCCTGCTCCGCGAGCGCGGTGACTCCGTGGGCCTCGCGACGGTCTACCGGGCCCTGCAGGCGCTCGTCGAGGACGGGCAGCTGGACGTGCTCCGCAGTTCCGACGGAGAAGCCGCCTACCGCCGCTGCTCCCCCGTCCACCACCACCACCTGGTCTGCCGGTCGTGCGGGCGGACGGTGGAGGTCTCCGACCCGCCGGTGGAGCGGTGGGCCGCCCGGATCGCCAGCGAGCACGGCTTCGCCGACGTGCAGCACCAGGTCGAGGTCTTCGGCACCTGCGCCGACTGCAGCGCCCGCTCCTGAGCTCCACTCGCGGGCCGGTCAAACGTGCTCCGCGCGGGATGCCGCGCGGCCCGCGGAACGGGTGTCAGCGGTCCCGGAGCGCGCGCAGTGCTGACTTCCGGGCGTCGCCGGTCAGCCGGTCCAGGAACACCTTGCCGTCGAGGTGGTCGACCTCGTGCTGGAGGCAGCGGGCCATGAGGCCCTCACCCTCGAGGCGCAGGGGCTTCCCGTCGACGTCGAACCCCTCGGCGACGCACCGCATCGCGCGGACCGTCGGGGCCCAGATGCCCGGCACCGACAGGCACCCCTCGTCGCCGTCCTGGGTCTCCTCGGAGCGCTCGACGATGACGGGGTTGACCATGTGCCCGATGACACCGTCGATGTTGTAGGAGAAGACCCGCGCGCTCACGCCGATCTGTGGAGCGGCGACCCCGGCGCGGCCCGGGTTGTCGACGGTCTCCTCGAGGTCACGGACCAGCGCGGCCAGCCAGCCGTCGAACGCCGTCACCTCGTCGGAGGGCGTGCGGAGGACCGGATCGCCGAGCTCGCGGATGGGGCGGATCGTCACCCGCCCAGTCTCTCAGCCCGGCTCCCCGGCCTGTCCCACCCTCCCCGCCGGCGCTCAGGACCGACGGCGGACCAGCACCATCTCGTCCCGGTGCACGACCTCGCGGCGGTACTCCGGCGGGAGGTCGCCGGTCTTGTGACCCAGCAGCCGGGGCAGCTCGGAGGCGTCGTAGGCGACCAGCCCGCGGGCGACGACGGTGCCGTCCAGCCCGATGAGCTCGACCGGGTCGTCGGCGACGAACTCACCCGAGACGGCGGTGATGCCGGCGGCGAGCAGCGAGGCGTGCCGTTCGCGGACGGCCTCGACCGCGCCGTCGTCCAGGGTGAGCCGGCCGCGCGGGCGACTGGCGTAGCGCAGCCAGAACTGGCGGGCGCTGGGCCGGCGGCCCATCGGCAGGAACAGCGTGCCCACGCGCTCCCCGGCGAGCGCGGCGGCGGCCTGCGCGGCCGAGGTGACGACGACGGGGACCCCGGCGTGCGCGGCGATGAAGGCCGCCTCCACCTTGGTCGCCATCCCGCCGGTGCCGACGCCGTTGCGGCTGGCCGACCCGAGGGTGACCGCGGCGAGGTCGCCGGGCTCGCGGACGGTGTCGACCAGGGAGGCCGGCCCGGTGCGGGGGTCCCCGTCGTAGACGCCGTCGACGTCGGAGAGCAGGACGAGCGCGTCGGCCTGGGCGACGTGGGCGACCAGTGCGGCCAGCCGGTCGTTGTCGCCGAAGCGGATCTCCTCGGTGGCCACCGTGTCGTTCTCGTTGACGATCGGCAGCGCCCCGAGGGTGAGCAGCCGCTCGACGGTCCGGTGCGCGTTGCGGTAGTGACCGCGTCGGGTGAGGTCGTCAGCGGTCAGGAGCACCTGGCCGACCGTGACCCCGTGCCGGGCGAAGGCGTCCGCGTAGGTCTGCACCAGCCGCAGCTGCCCGACGCTGGCGGCTGCCTGGGCGGTGGCGAGGTCGCGCGGCCGCCCCTCGAGCCCGAGGGGCGCCAGCCCGGCCGCGATCGCGCCGGAGGAGACCAGGACCACCTCGCGGCCCGCGGTCCGGGCGCTGCCCAGCACGTCGACCAGTGCGGCCAGCCGCTCGGTGTCCAGCCCGCCGGGCAGCGTGGTCAGCGAGGAGGAACCGACCTTCACCACGACCCGTCGCGCGCCCGCGATCCCGGGCCGCGCGACGTCGGCGGTCAGCGGCCCCTGATCGGTCACGGGAGGTCCTCCGGCAGGTCGTCCTCGGTCCACCCCGGTTCGCTGAGCTCGTAGGGCACGCGGCGGGCGCGCTTGGCCGCCAGCCGCTCCTCGGCCCGCACGCGGTGCGGCGCGTCGATCCGGCTGTCGGTGCCCCGGCCACCCAGGCCCGCGGCCTCCTCGGCACTCAGCGTGCCGGCCGGCAGGGAGGGCACCCAGTCGAAGGTGACGCCGCCGATGGTGACCGCGTCGCCGGTGACGGCACCGGCCTTGGCCAGCGCCTCCTCGACGCCGAGCCGGTTGAGCCGGTCCGCCAGGAAGCCGACCGCCTCGTCGTTGCTGAAGTCGGTCTGGCGGACCCAGCGCTCGGGTCGCACGCCGTGCACGATGAAGCCGCCGGTGTCGAACTCGGTGTCCCGCTCCACGGTGAAGCCGGAGTCGTCGACGGCCCTGGGGGTGACGGTGACGCGCGCGGGCTCCATGGCCGGCAGGCTCGCGCGGTGCTCCTCGACGGCCGCGGCCAGGGCGAAGCCGAACTCCCGGAGGCCTTCGCCGGTCGCGGCACTCACCGGGTACACGGCCAGGCCGCGCTCCTCGAGGCCGGTGCGGACCAGGTCGACCAGCTCGCGGGCGTCGGGCACGTCGATCTTGTTCAGGACGGCGATCCGCAGCCGGCCGACGAGGTCGAGCTCGTCACCGCCGTACTCCGCCAGCTCGTGCTCGAGGGCCTCGATGTCGGACTCCGGGTCGCGTCCGGGCTCCATCGTGGCCATGTCGACGACGTGGACGAGCACCGCGCACCGCTCGACGTGTCGCAGGAACTGCACGCCCAGGCCCTTGCCGGTGGAGGCACCCGGGATCAGGCCCGGGACGTCGGCCATCGTGTAGACGGTGTCGCCGGACCGGATCACGCCGAGGTTGGGCACGAGCGTGGTGAAGGGGTAGTCGGCGATCTTCGGGCGCGCCGAGGACATCGCCGCGATCAGCGACGACTTGCCCGCGGAAGGGAACCCGACCAGGCCGACGTCGGCGATGCTCTTGAGCTCGATGACCGCGTCGAACGCCTCGCCGGGCTCGCCGAGGAGCGCGAAGCCGGGGGCCTTGCGGCGGGCGTTGGCCAGCGCGGCGTTGCCGAGGCCCCCCCGGCCGCCCTTGGCCAGCACCACCCGCGTGCCGGCGCCGACGAGGTCGGCGATCACCCGGCCGTCGGGCGTGCTGACGACCGTGCCGGCCGGCACCCGGAGGACCCGGTCCTCGCCCTTGCCGCCGTGCCGGTTGCCGCCCTCGCCCGGGCGTCCGTTGTCGGCCTTCTGGTGCGGCCGGTGGTGGAAGTCCAGCAGCGTGTGCACGCTGGGGTCCACCTCGAGGACGACGTCGCCGCCGTCTCCGCCGTTGCCGCCGTCGGGCCCGCCGAGGGGCTTGAACTTCTCCCGATGGATCGAGGAGACGCCGTGGCCACCGTTGCCGGCTGCCACGTGCACGACCACTCGATCGACGAAAGCGGCCATACCCGCCGCCTCCTACCTGCTGAGCGCCACGAGCGCACGGGCAGGTCGCCCGTGCGCTCGTGGCGACACGAATGTGCTGCGGCCCGTACGGGCCGCTCCCCCGCCGGAGTGGGGGGTGGTGCTGCTCAGGCCTCGACGGCCGAGATGGAGATCGTCTTCCGGCCCCGGCGCATGCCGAAGGTGACCGAACCGGGAGCCAGCGCGAACAGCGTGTCGTCGCTGCCACGGCCGACGCCCAGGCCCGGGTGGAAGTGGGTGCCGCGCTGGCGCACGATGATCTCGCCGGCCTTGACGACCTGGCCACCGAAGCGCTTCACGCCGAGGCGCTGCGCGTTGGAGTCGCGGCCGTTGCGGGACGACGATGCGCCCTTCTTGTGTGCCATGTCGAGGTCAGCCCTTCGAGATGTCGCGGACCACGACGCTGGTCAGGGGCTGACGGTGCCCCTGCCGCTTGTGGTAGCCGGTCTTGTTCTTGAACTTGTGGATGCGGATCTTCGGGCCCTTGCCGTGCTCGATGATCTCGCCGGTCACGGTCACCTTGGCCAGGGCCGCGGCGTCGCTGGTGACGGCGTCGCCGTCGACCAGCAGGATCGCCGGCAGGGCGACGCTGTCGCCGGCCGCACCCTGCAGGCGGTTGATCGTGAACGTGTCGCCCACGGCCACCTTGTGCTGGCTGCCACCGGCCTTCACCACTGCGTACACCACTGACTCCTCGTTAGCTCGCTTGTGCCCAGCTGTCTGTCCGGCGCGCACGACCGAGCGGCGCCGGGTGCTGGACGGGTTGCGGACGCCTGACCCGGCGGCACCCGAGGGCGCCCGCACGGTGGCGATGCAACCCGACCAGCGTACCCGAGGACCGCGCCCCGGGTCGACGTGCCCCCGGGGCCCGCTGCCGGTCCCGCGACGGGCGCGGGCGGCAGCGGGTCCTCGGTCAGACGACGGGCGGCCCGGCCGGTCGGCTCGCCGCCCGGCGACGGCGCGGACGCCCCGCCGCAGCGGCCGGCTCGGCCGGTGCGACCGGCTCGGCGGGTGCGGCCTCGGACGCGGCCGCCTCCAGGGCCGCCACCTCCGGTGCCGCGATCTCGGGTGCCGCTCCGGGCACGGTCTCGTCCTCCGCGGGTGCCACCGTGTCCTGCGTCGCGGCGTCCCCGGAGGCGGTGCCGTCCTGCTGCTCCTGCGCCGGCTCGGCCACCGCGAGCGGCGGCACGACGACCACGTCGGACGCCTCGCGCTGCGGCGTGGCGGGGCCGCCCTCGTCGTCCGCGTTCACCGGCTCCACGGTCGCGGACGTGGGCACGTCGTCGGCCCGCGCCTCGCCGGCCGGGGCGGACCCGGACGCGGCCACATCGACGCCGTCCGGGGCGTCGTCCCCGGTGGTGTCCTTCGCGACGTCGTCGCCGGCGCCGGCCAGGACTGCGGCGTCCGCGGCGGCACGCTCCTCGCCCGACTGACCCCGGTTGCGGCGACCCCGGTTGCGGCGCCCGCCGCTGCGGGCGCCCTCCGCCGTCTCGCCGTCGGCAGCCGGCTCGGCGGGCGACGTGCCCTCGCCCGCGTCCTGCTCGGCAGTGGTGTCGTCCCGGCCGCCGCCGTTGTCGCCCTTGCCGGAGCGGTCGCGGCGACCGCCCCCGCCGGAGTTGTCGCCCTTGCCGGAGTTCCCGCCGCCGGAGTTGCCCCCGCCGGAGTTGCCGCCCCCGTTGCCGCTGCGACGCCGCTCGTCCACGGGGTCGGTGCTGACGATGATCCCGCGGCCGCGGCAGTGCTCGCAGTTCTCGGAGAACACCTCGAGCAGGCCCTGACCGACGCGCTTGCGGGTCATCTGGACCAGGCCGAGCGAGGTCACCTCGGCGACCTGGTGCTTGGTGCGGTCACGCCCCAGGCACTCGGTGAGCCGCCGCAGCACGAGGTCGCGGTTGCTCTCCAGCACCATGTCGATGAAGTCGATGACGATGATGCCGCCGATGTCGCGCAGCCGGAGCTGGCGGACGATCTCCTCCGCGGCCTCCATGTTGTTGCGCGTGACCGTCTGCTCGAGGTTGCCGCCCGACCCGACGAACTTGCCGGTGTTCACGTCGACCACGGTCATGGCCTCGGTGCGGTCGATCACCAGCGAGCCGCCCGAGGGCAGCCACACCTTGCGGTCCAGGGCCTTGGCCAGCTGCTCGTCGATGCGCAGGTCGTGGAAGACGTCGCCCTGCCCCGTGTAGCGGGACAGCCGCGAGCTGAGCTCCGGCGACACGTGACCGACGTAGGCCTCGACGGTGTCCCAGGCGTCGTCGCCCTGGACGACCAGGTCCTTGAAGTCCTCGTTGAAGACGTCGCGGATGACACGGATGGCGAGGTCCGGCTCGCCGTACAGCAGCGTCGGCGCGCTCGAGGTCGACCCGGCCTTCTGGGAGATGACCTCCCACTGGGCCTTGAGCCGGTTGACGTCGCGGGTGAGCTCCTCCTCGGAGGCGCCCTCCGCGGCGGTCCGGATGATCACGCCGGCGTCCTCGGGGACGATCCGCTTGAGGATGTCCTTGAGCCGCTGGCGCTCGGTGTCGGGCAGCTTCCGGCTGATCCCGGTCATGGAGCCGCCGGGCACGTAGACCAGGAAGCGGCCGGGCAGGTTGATCTGCTGGGTCAGGCGGGCGCCCTTGTGGCCGATCGGGTCCTTGGTGACCTGCACCAGCACCTTGTCGCCGGACTTCATCGCGGTCTCGATGGAGCGCTGCTTGCCCGACAGGCCTGCGGCGTCCCAGTTGACCTCGCCGGCGTAGAGGACGGCGTTGCGTCCCTTGCCGATGTCGATGAAGGCGGCCTCCATGCTGGGCAGCACGTTCTGCACCCGGCCGAGGTAGACGTTGCCGGCGAACGAGGTCGCCTGCGCCTGGGTCACGTAGTGCTCGACCAGGACGTCGTCCTCGAGGACGGCGATCTGCGTGCGCTCACCGCGCTGGCGGATGACCATCTTGCGGTCGACCGCCTCGCGCCGGGCGAGGAACTCGCTCTCGGTCAGGATCGGCGCGCGCCGGCGTCCGGTGTCGCGGCCGTCGCGACGGCGCTGGCGCTTGGCCTCGAGCCGCGTGGAGCCCGCGACACCGCGCACGTCGTCGTCGCTCGTGGTGCGGCCGTTGCGGCCGGCGCGCTCCGGGCGGTCGTCGTCGTCGGTGTCGTCGGAGGCCTCCTCGCCCCCGCCCCCGCTGCGCCGGCGCCGGCGACGACGGCGACGGGTGCTCGAGCCGCCCGAGGCCTCGTCGGAGTCGCCGTCGTTCTCGTCGTCGGTGTCCTCGGAGTCGTCCGAGTCGGACTCGCCGTCCGCGACGGGTTGCTGCTCGCCGTTCTCGTCGTCCCCGTCACCGGAGTCCTCACCGGTGCGGCCGCGGCCGCGGCCCCGGCGACCCCGGCGCCGACGGCGGCTGCTGCTGCCGTCGGAGGAGTCGCCGTCGTCCTCGGTGCCGCTGGTCTCGTCCTCGGTGTCGTCGTCCTCGGTGCTCTCGACGTCCTCGGCCGGCTTCTCGGCCGCGGGACGCCGGCGGGAGCGCGAGCGGGAGCGGGTCGGCTCGGCCTCCTCCTCGGGCGCCTCGGGCGTCTCGGCGTCGACGGGTTCCTCGGGTGACTCCGCCGGGCGGCGGCTGCGGCGGCGCGGGGCGGGCGGCGGGTCCGCGGGCGGCGCCATGAAGCTGACGAAGGCGGTGACCGGGGGGGCGGGCGCCGCCGGGGTCACCGGCTCCACCGCGTCGGGGTCGGGCGCGGCCGCGGGCCGGGTGGCCCGGCGCCGGGGACGGGCCACGACGGCGGTCGGCTCGGGCGAGCTGAACTGGGCGCCGAAGCGGGAGCCGACCGGCTCGGGCTCCGCCTCGGGCGACGGCCCGGCCTCGGGCTCGGGCGTGTCCTGCTCGGCGGACGCGTCGGTCTCGTCCTCCGGGTCCTCCGGGACCGAGGAGTCCTCGGACACCGCGGGGACCTCGGCCACCGTGTCGTCCGGCCGGGGGCCGTTCGGGATCTCCTCGGCGGGGCTGTGCGTGCTGTTGTCGGTATCGGCCACGAGAAAGGCTCGTCTCCTCGAGTGCGCCCGGGCGCCGATCGGCTGATCGGCGGCCGCACAGGTGCACGGATTGGGCGGGGCGAGCCGTCGCACGGGGTACGGCGGCTGACTCGTCCTGCGAAGTCTGTGGGCGACTCCCGCGCGACGGTTGCCGCGGCGGGGAGCCGGACTGCGTGGTGCGGTGGTGCGGGGTGGAGCGGTGGTCTGCGGGTGCGGCACGTCTGGCAGCCGTGTCGCGGGCGACGGTGCGCGAGCCTCGTGGGCCTCCGCCGGTCAGACCGCCGCGTGCGCCTCCTGGTCGGGGGCTCCCGCCGTGCGGTCGGGCTCGAGCGGATCGGCCACGGTCCCGGTGTCGTCGAGCCGGCCCTGCGCCTCACGCACGGCCCGGGGGGGCAACGGCGGGCGCAGGTCGGCAACAGCAGCCAGGGCGGCCAACACGTCGTCGGGTCGTACGGCGGGCGTCACCTGCCGGACGACCATGTGCAGTATGGCACAACCTGCCCCGGCCGAGGCCGACGCGCTGGTCACGGCCACGCGGGCGTCGATGTCCTTGAGGCCGTTCTTCGTCCGCTTGGCGACGGTCACCTCGTCCGCGGCCAGGAACGCCGCGACCGCCCGCTCCAGGGCCTCGACGTCCACCCCGGGCAGCTCCACGCGCCAGGCGGCGGCGTCGATGCGGTCGGCCAGGGAGCCGGTCCCCTCCCCCGACTCGACGCACTCCAGGACGGCGACGTCCTCGGGCAGGGCGGCGTCCAGGGCCGCCCGCACGGCCTCGGGGTCGCACCGGACCGAGAGCCCGATCTCGAGGTACTCCGCCTCGCTGGCCGCGCCGGTGGGTGCGGCACCGAGGTAGGAGATCTTGGGATGTGGGCTGAAGCCGGCCGAGAACGCCATCGGCACCCGGGCGCGGCGCAGCGCCCGCTCCAGGGCGCGTGCGAGGTCCCGGTGCGAGGCGAAGCGGAGCCGCCCTCGCTTGGCGTAGCGGATGCGCAGCTTCTGGACGGTCGGCGGCGGGGGCGGGCCGGTGGGCTGGCGGGCCATCAGACGACGGTGAGCGGGAGCAGGCTGCGGCCGGTGGGCCCGATCTGGATCTCGGTGCCCATGGTCGGGCAGACCCCGCAGTCGTAGCAGGGGGTCCAGCGGCAGTCGGCCACCTCCTCCTCGGAGAGCGCGTCCTGCCAGTCCTCCCAGAGCCACTCCTTGTCCAGCCCGGAGTCCAGGTGGTCCCAGGGCAGGATCTCGTGCTCGGTGCGCTCGCGGGTGGTGTACCAGTCGAGGCCGACGCCGAAGGTCGCCAGCTCCTCGGTCGCCGCGGCGACCCAGCGGTCGTAGGAGAAGTGCTCGCTCCAGCCGTCGAACTTGCCGCCCTCGCGCCACACGCGCTCGATGACGCGGCCGACCCGGCGGTCCCCGCGGGAGAGCAGCCCTTCGATCACGCCGGGCTTGCCGTCGTGGTAGCGCAGCCCGATGGAGCGGCCGATGCGCCGGTCCTCGTTGATCTTCGCGCGGAGCACGCGCAGCCGGTGGTCGATCGTCTCCGCGCTGGCCTGCGCGGCCCACTGGAAGGGGGTGTGGGGCTTGGGTACGAAGCCACCGATGGAGACGGTGCAGCGGATGTCCTTGCGGCCGCTGGCCTCGCGGCCGGCGCGGATGACCTCGACCGCCAGGTCGGCGATCTCCAGCACGTCCTCGTCGGTCTCGGTGGGCAGGCCGCACATGAAGTAGAGCTTCACCTGCGTCCAGCCGTTGGCGTAGGCGGTGGTCACCGTGCGGACGAGGTCCTCCTTGGACACCGTCTTGTTGATGACCCGGCGGATGCGCTCGCTGCCGCCCTCGGGGGCGAACGTCAGGCCGCTGCGCCGTCCGTTGCGGGACAGCTCGTTGGCCAGCGTCACGTTGAAGGCGTCCACGCGGGTGCTCGGCAGGCTGAGACCGGTGTTGGTGCCCTCGTAGCGGTCGGCCAGCTCCTTGGCGAGCTGCCCGATCTCGGAGTGGTCGGCGCTGGAGAGGCTGAGCAGGCCGACCTCCTCGTAGCCGGTCGCCTTGAGCCCCTGCTCGACCATCGAGCCGATGCCGGTGATCGTCCGCTCGCGCACCGGGCGAGTGATCATCCCGGCCTGGCAGAAGCGGCAGCCGCGGGTGCAGCCGCGGAAGATCTCCACGCTCATCCGCTCGTGCACGCTCTCGGCGTTCGGCACCAGCGGCTGCTTCGGGTAGGGCCACTCGTCGAGGTCCATGACGGTGCGCTTGCCGACCTTCGCGGGGACGTCGTCCCGGGTGCGGCTCACGGTCGCGATGGCGCCGTCGTCGGCGTAGGTGACCGCGTAGAAGCGCGGTACGTAGACCCCGTCGACACGGGCCAGCCGGGCGAGCAGTTCCTCGCGGCCACCGGGGCGGCCCTGCGCCTTCCACGCCTTGACGACGTCGGTGATGTCGCCGACGACCTGCTCGCCGTCACCGAGGACGGCGCAGTCGACGAAGTCGGCGACCGGCTCGGGGTTGAACGCCGCGTGCCCACCGGCGACGACCACCGGGTGGCTCTCGTCGCGGGCCACCGCGTGCAGCGGGATGCCGGCGAGGTCGAGGGCCTCGAGGAGGTTCGTGTAGCCGAGCTCGGTGGCGAAGCTGACGCCGAGGACGTCGAAGTCGCCGACGGCGCGGTGACCGTCGACGGTGAACTGCGGGACGCCGTCCGCGCGCATGAGCGCCGCGAGGTCGGGCCAGACGGCGTAGGTGCGCTCGGCCAGGGCGTCGGGGCGCTCGTTGAGCACCTCGTAGAGGATCATCAGGCCCTGGTTGGGCAGGCCCACCTCGTAGGCGTCGGGATACATCAGCGCCCAGTGGACGGCGGCGTCCTCCCAGGGTTTCACCTGGGCGTTGAGCTCACCGCCCACGTACTGGATGGGCTTCTGGATCTGGGCCAGCAGCGGCTCGAGTCGCGGGTAGAGCGACTCGCCGGCGGTCGTGCGGAGCTCTGCAGTCATGGCGGGTCCAGGGTAGCCGCCACGGCGCGCTGCTCCGTCGTCCCGGGAAGGGAACCCATCGTCGCTTGACACGATTCGTAGCAATAATGCTACGGTTGATCGCATGGGACGACAGTCGAAGTCGGAGGCGGACAAGGTCCACGACCGCATCGCCGTCCTCCGGGCCGACCGCCGCGTGAGCCGCAAGGAGCTCGCGGACGCCGTCGGCGTCCACCCGCAGACGATCGGCTACCTGGAACGCGGCGAGTACGCCCCGTCCCTGGCGCTGGCCCTGCGCATCGCCCGCTTCTTCGACCTGCCGGTCGAGGCGATCTTCTCCCTCGACCCGCTGCCCTCGCTCAGCCAGGAACTCCTCAGGAGGACGACGTGAGCACCATCCCCACGCAGGCCCACCGCGCGAGCACCTTCGACGACGGCCGCTACGGCTGGGCCCGCGGACGGCGGACCCGCCGGCGGGCGGTCGCCGGCGAGCTCGTGGTGCTCACCGTGCTGGTCGCCGCCACCGTCGGCGCCGCGGCGACCGCCGACGGGTGGCCGACGTGGTTCTTCATCACCTGGCTGGCAGGGATGTGGGCACTCGTCCCGCTGCACTCCGTGCTCAACCTCGGGATCCGGGGCCTCTTCGTGCGCAGCAACCGGTCGCTGGACGAGCACCAGCGCCACCTGCGCATGCAGTCGCTCGACGCGACGCACTGGCCGAGCGCGGCGCTGACCTTCGCGGCGGTGACCGGCTCCCTCACGATCGTCGCCCGCAGCGGACACGTCATGCCGGCGCTCTGCCTGGGATTCCTGCTCTGGATGGCGAGCTGGGTGCTGCCCTTCTGGCACCTGGCCTGGACCGCCCCCGACGAGCCCGCCGACGACTGAGCCCCCGTGCCGGTCGAGGGGATCTCCCCCCTCGACCACCTGCCCTCACCTCGCCAGGAACTCCTCAGGAGGACGTCATGAGCACTGCCCCCGAGCAGACCTACCTCGCCCGCACCTTCGACGACGAGCGCTACGCCTGGGCGCGGAGCCGCCGGGCCCGGCACCGGGCGGTGGTCGCCGAGGTGGCGCTCTTCGCCGCCCTGGTCACCGCGACGGTGGTCAGCGCCTCCACCGACCAGGGCTGGACGACGTGGTTCTTCGTCGTCTGGACGGCCGGGATGCTGGCGTTCATCCCGATGCACTCGGTGCTCAACCTCGGCATCCGCGGCGTTCTCGACCGCGACCGGCGATCGCTCGACGAGCACCAGCGGCGGCTGGGCGAACGGTCGCACAGCGCGATGGGCTGGCCGAGCATGGCGCTGACGTTCGTGGCGATCGGCGGGGCGGTCGCCGTCGTCGCGCTCACCGGGCACGTCGCGCCGGCGCTCTGCCTCGGGTTCCTGCTCTGGTTGGCCAGCGGCCTGCTGACCTACTGGCACCTCGCGTGGACCGCGCCCGAGGAGCCGGCCGACGACCTGGCGGACTGAACGGGAGTGGGCCGCCGCGGCGACACCGGCGATGTGGGCGCCACCCGGTCCGGGTGGCGCCCACATCGCCGATCTGGCTGAGCCGGGTCAGCCGAGGTCGGGGAAGAACAGGCCGATCTCGCGGGCGGCGGACTCCGGCGAGTCGGAGCCGTGCACGATGTTGTTCTGCACCTCGAGGGCGAAGTCGCCGCGGACCGTGCCGGGGCCGGCCTTCACCGGGTCGGTGGCGCCGGCGAGGGCGCGGAACGCCTCGATGGCGCGCGGGCCCTCGACGACCAGCGCCATCAGCGGGCCGCTGGTGATGAACTCGACGAGCGAGCCGAAGAACGGCCGCTCGCGGTGCTCGGCGTAGTGCGTCTCCGCGGTCTCGGCGGTCAGCGTGCGCAGCTCGGCGGCGACCAGCCGCAGCCCCTTGCGCTCCAGCCGGGTGATCACCTCGCCGACCAGGCCGCGGGCGACGCCGTCGGGCTTGACGAGGACGAGGGTGCGTTCAGGCGTGGGTGCGGACACGGCTGCGCAGCTTACGTGGCCCCGGAGAACGGGCCCGCGCACCCGCGGGCATCCCTCGTGCGGGTGATCAACTCACGGGCGGTTCCCGTCGATGAGGAACCGTGCGTACCGGAACCCGACAGCTACTGACCGTTTCCACGGCCTCCCTCCTCCTCGTCTGCGCCACCGGTATAGCGTCGGCCGACGAGCCGGTGAGCGCCGAGGTGACCGAGCTCCCCACCACGCTGGTGGACGACCTCGCGCGGACCGAGCAGCAGACGCTGACCGACCTGACCGAGGGCGAGGGCGTCCCGCTGGCGGCCTTCGTCACGACCCCGGACGGGCCCGAGATCGTCACCCTCCAGGCCGGCCGGCGTTCCGACGCCGCAGCGGCGGTGCAACTGCTCGAGCGGCAGCCCTCGGTCGAGGCGGCGGCCCTCAGCGTCCCCGTCCGGAAGACGGGCGGCTCGTACGAGCAGTGGGGCAACACCGCGATCCGGTCGGAGGCCGCTCGCGCGCAGGTCCCGGCTGCAGCTCTCGCCGACGTCGTCGTCGCGGTGCTGGACTCCGGGGTGGCGCCGCACGAGGAGTTGGTCGGTGCCCTGCTGCCGGGCCGCAACTTCACCGACTCCCCGGGGGGCCCCACCGACAGCGGCGACCGCGACGGACATGGGACGCACGTCTCCGGCACCGTCGTCGCGGATCCCGGATCGCACGTGGAAGGCGTGGCCGCGGGCGCCAAGGTGCTCCCGGTCAAGGTGCTCGGCGACGACGGGTGGGGGGAGTCGGCCTGGGTCGCCGACGGGATCATCTGGGCCGTCGACCAGGGCGCCGACGTCATCAACATGTCCCTGGGCGGGGAGAGCAGCAGCCTGATGACCCAGGCCATCGGGTACGCGCGCTCGAAAGGCGTGACGGTTGTCGCGTCCGCCGGCAACGACAACACCTCCGCGCCTCAGTACCCAGCCGCCGATGCCGGTGTGATCGCCGTCGCCGCCACCGAGGAGTTCGGCGACCGGGCCTGGTTCTCCAACTACGGCACCTACGTCGACGTCGCGGCGCCGGGCGTCGACATCGCCTCGACCTACCCGGCCGAGCTGGGCAGCTACGAGTGGCTGAGTGGGACCTCGATGGCCGCGCCGCACGTGGCCGGGGTGGTCGCGCTCATGGAGGCTGTGGCTCCCGCGCTCACACCCGACCAGGTCGAGCGGGCCCTCACCGGGTCGGCCACCGACCTCGGCGCAGCCGGCCGCGACGACCTGTTCGGGCACGGGCTGGTGGACGCCGTCCGGGCCGTGCAGAGCGCGAAGGCGCTCGCCGCACCGCCGGCACCCGTCGTGCGGACGCCCTCCGCTCCGCGGATCGGCGCGCAGAAAGCCCTGCCCGGCGGCGTGCGGGTCTCCTGGACCGCGCCCACGGACAACGGCGGAGCCGCTATCACGAGCTACCGGGTGACTGCCTTCCGCGGCGCCACCCCGGTGAAGGCCGTGACCGTCGGGGGCAGCACGACCACGGCGACGCTCAAGGGACTGAAGAACGGCGTCGCCCACCGGGTCGCTGTCACGGCCCTCAACTCCGCCGGCTCGGGCCCCGCATCGGCGATGGTCGCCGCCACGCCCCGCACCAAGCCGAGCGCACCGAAGATCCGCTCGGTCACGGCGCAGAAGAAGGCGGTCACGGTGCGCTGGGCCAAGCCGGCCAGCACCGGCGGCGCCCCCGTCACCGGCTACGTCGTCCGGGTCTACTCCGCCGGCAGGCTGGTCAAGGCCGTGAACGTGGGTGCCACGAAGACCGGCGTGACCGTCGCCGGCCTGTCGAAGGCCAGGAGCTACACCTTCCGCGTGCTGGCCAAGAACGCAGCCGGGATCGGCGCCGCCTCGGCGCCGAGCAAGGGTGTGCGCCCGCGCTGACCGACACCCGCAGGGGCGGCCACCACCTGGTGGCCGCCCCTCTCGTCGCCAGGGGCCGCCGGTCCTCCCCCTGACGAGGGATGGGCTCGTCGTCCGCTCGAGTCGATGAGAGCTTGTGCGAACCGGAACCCGACAGCTGCTGACCGTCTCCACGGCGTCCCTCCTCCTCGTCTGCGCCACCGGAACCGCGTCGGCCGACGAGCCGGTGAGCGCCGAGGTGACCGAGCTCCCCACCACGCTGGTGGCCGACCTCGCGCGGACCGAGCAGCAGACGCTGACCGACCTGACCGAGGGCGAGGGCGTCCAGCTGGAGGCCTTCGTCGAGACGCCGACGGGGCCCGAGATCGTCACCCTGGAGGCCGGCGACCGGGCCGATGCCACGGCGGCGGCGGCGCTCCTCGAGCGGCAGCCATCGGTCGAGGCGGCCGCCGTCAGCACACCGGTGCACGCCACCGGCGGCTGGTACGCGCAGTACGGCAACGACCTGGTGCGCGCCGAGCAGGGCCGCGCCGAGGTCGACGCAGCCGCGCTCGACGACGTCGTCGTCGCCGTCCTGGACACCGGGGTGGCGCCCCATGCCGAGCTGACCTCGGCGCTCGTCGCCGGCCGGAACTTCACCGACTCCCCCGGTGGTCCGCTCGACGCCACCGACCGGCACGGGCACGGGACCCACGTCGCCGGCACGATCGGCGCGGACGCCGGCAGCAACGTCGAGGGCGTCGCCACCGGTGTGCGGATCATGCCGGTCAAGGTCCTGGGCGACACCGGCGGCGGGTGGACGAACTGGGCCGCCGACGGGATCGTCTGGGCCGCCGACAACGGCGCCGACGTCATCAACATGTCGCTGGGCGGGGCCAGCCCCAGCACGGTGCAGGCCCAGGCCGTCGCCTACGCGCGCTCGAAGGGCGTGACCGTCATCGCGGCCGCCGGCAACGACGACACCTCGGCGCCGTTCTACCCCGCGGCCGACCCCGGGGTCATCGCGGTCGCCGCGGTGGACGAGCAGCGGGCCAGGGCGTGGTTCTCCAACTACGGCAGCTACGTCGACGTCGCGGCACCGGGTGTCGACATCCTCTCCACCTACGTGGCGCTGGAGGGCGAGTACGTCTACCTGAGCGGCACCTCGATGGCCTCGCCGCACGTGGCCGGCGTGGCCGCGCTGATGGAGGCCGCGGCTCCGGCGCTCACGCCGGACCAGGTCGAGCGGGCCCTCACCGGGTCGGCCACCGACCTCGGCACTACCGGCCGGGACGACCTGTTCGGCCACGGGCTGGTGGACGCCGTGCGGGCCGTGCAGGGCGCGCGGACGCTCGCCGGCGGCGGCACGCTGCCGGTCAACAGCGCGCCGGTCGCCGTCGCCGACGCGGTCTCGCTCCCGTACGACCCCGGCACCCGGACGCTCCCGGTGACCGCGAACGACACCGATGCCGACGGCGACCCGCTGCAGATCGTCGCCTCGACCCGGGGCGCCCACGGCTCGGTGGCGGCCACCGCGACCTCGCTGACCTACACCCCGACCCGTCCCGGCCCCTTCACCGACACCGTCAGCTACACCGTGGGCGACGGCCGCGGAGCGACCGCGGTCGGCACCGTCCGGGTGTCGGTGGCCGGTCCCCCGGCGCCCGTCGTGCGCCAGCCCTCCGCGCCCCGGATCGGCACGCGGATCCCCGTGCCCGCCGGTGTGCGACTGCGCTGGACCGCTCCCGCGGACACCGGCGGAGCCGCGATCTCGGCCTACCGGGTGACCGCCTACCGGGGCGCCACCCCGGTCAAGTCCGTCGTGGTCAGCGGCCGGACGACCACGGCGACGGTCACGGGCCTGCGCAACGGGACCGCCTACCGGCTGGCCGTCCAGGCCGTGAACTCCGCCGGCACCGGCCCCCGGTCGGCGCTGGTCACCGCCACGCCCCGCACCAAGCCGAGTGCCCCGCGGATCGGGTCGGTGACGGCGCAGAAGAAGGCGGTCGCGGTGCGCTGGGTCAGGCCGGCCAGCACCGGTGGCGCGCCCGTCACCGGCTACGTCGTCCGCGTGTACTCCGCCGGCAAGCTCGTGAAGTCGGTCACCGCCCGGGCGACGACGACGCGGGTGGTCGTCCGGGGGCTGGCGCCGGGCAAGACGTACGCGTTCCGCGTCGTGGCGAAGAACGCGGCCGGGCTGGGCACGTCCTCGGCCGGCAAGGCCGCACGCGCGCGCTGAGTCGCCCGCCGACGGGGCGACCCGCCTACGTGGTGGTCGCCCCGTCGGCGTCGTCCGGCCCCGGCCCCGCCACCGGGGCGAACATCGACCCGACCAGCTCCTTGCGCACCTGCAGGAGGTACAGCCAGATCAGCACGAAGGCGCCGGCCACGAACCACATCGCGGCGGTCATCAGGCCGGTGGCCAGCAGCGGCACCTGCAGCGCGGTGCCGATGTAGAGGCCCCGCTCCCGGCGTTGCACCCCGCTGGACAGGAACAGCAGCAGGGCGAGCACGACGAGGAGCGTCAGCCGGACCGCGCCGAGCCCCTCGGTCGGTGCGATGGCGCGGGGCACGAACAGGACGGCGATGCCCTCGAGCGCCAGGATCGCCGCGGCGGCCCCGCCCAGCGCCCGGCCGGCCCGGACCGGGTCGGCCGCCTTCACGGGCGACGGCCCGACAGGAGCGTCCGGGCCTCCCCCGCGGTGATGACACTGCCGGTGACCAGGACGCCGGACCCACCGAGCGCGTCGTCGGGCCCCGCCTCGGCCAGCTCCATCGCCTCGGAGACCGCCTCACCCAGCCGGGGCGAGACGCTGACCCGGTCGGCACCGAAGACGTCGACGGCCAGGGAGCCCAGCTCGTCGGCGGGCATCGCGCGGTCCGAGGAGTTCTGGGTGACCACCAGCTCCGCGCAGATCTCCTCGAGCGCGGCCAGCATCCCCGAGACGTCCTTGCCGCGGACCACCCCGACCACGCCGACCAGGCGGGTGAAGTCGAAGGACTCCCGGATCGCCTCGACGGTCGCCGTCATCCCGGCCGGGTTGTGCGCGGCGTCGACGAGCACGGCCGGGCTGGTGCGCACCCGCTCCAGGCGACCCGGCGAGCGGACGCCGGCGAAGGCGGCGCGGACCGTCTCCTGCTCGATCGGGCCGGTGGCGGCGCCGGCGCCCAGGAACGCCTCGACGGCGGCCAGCGCGGTGACCGCGTTCTGCGCCTGGTGCGCGCCGAACAGCGGGAGGAAGACCTCCTCGTACTCCCCGCCCAGTCCCTGCAGGCGCACCTGCTGCCCGCCGACGGCGACCCGGCGTTCGAGGACGCCGAACTCGGTGCCCTCACGGGCGACGACGACGTCGGTCTCGACGGCGCGACGGATCAGGGCGTCGAGCGCGCCGGGCTGCTGGTGGGCGAGCACCGCGATCGAGTCCGGCTTGATGATCCCGGCCTTCTCGCCGGCGATCGTGGCGACGTCGGGGCCGAGGTACTCCGCGTGGTCCATCGCCACCGGGGTGACGACGGCGACCCGGGCGTCGGCCACGTTCGTCGCGTCCCAGGTGCCGCCCATGCCCACCTCGATGACGGCGACGTCGACCGGCGCATCGGCGAACAGCGCGTAGGCCATGCCGACCATCACCTCGAAGAAGCTCATGGGGTGCTCGCCGGCGGCGTCGACCATCTGCACGTAGGGCGCGATGTCGGCGTAGGTCTCGACGAACCGCTCCGGGCTCACCGGCTCCCCGTCCAGGACGATCCGCTCCCGCATGGACTCCAGGTGCGGGCTGGTGAAGCGGCCCACGCGCAGGCCGAATCCACGCAGCAGCTCGTCGATCATCCGCGCCGTCGTCGTCTTGCCGTTGGTGCCGGCCACCTGGATCACCGGCATCGCGCGGTGCGGGTTGCCGAGGAGGTCGACCAGAGCGCTGATACGGGTCAGGGACGGCTCGAGCCGGGTCTCCGGCCACCGGGCCAGCAGCTCCGACTCGACCCGGGCCAGCTCACCGGTGCTGCTGCTCACGAGTTCTCCTCGCTGGCGCTCGTCGCCGCGTTCGCGCTGACTGTGTCTCTGGGTTCGCTCGCAAGCTCGCTCACTCCTGCTCAGGATGCCAGTTGGCCGGTGGCCTGCCCCGCCCTACCGGGCGGCGCCCTGGACGACGCCGCTGCCGGCGTGCATCCAGTCCCGCGGGGGCGCGGTCTCGACGACCCGCTTGCCCAGCGGGAACAGCCCGACGGCGGCCAGCTTGAACGAGGCGACGCCGAAGGGGATCCCGATGATCGTCAGGCAGAACCCGATGCCCGCGATGACATGGAGGATCGCCAGCCACCAGCCGGCGACGAGGAACCACAGCAGGTTGCCGATCGCCGAGCCCACGCCCGCGCCCGGTGCGCGCACCGTCGTCCGTCCGAACGGCCACAGCACGAACCCGGCCAGCCGGAACGACGCGATCCCGAACGGGATCGTGACGACCAGCAGGCAGGCGATCACGCCGGCCAGCAGATAGGCCAGCGCGAGGATCCAGCCCTGGAGCACCAGCCAGACGACGTTCAGCAGCAGCCGCAGCGTGTCCATACCGGGCCTCACGGACGGCGCAGCCCCGGTGTTCCCGGCACGGGCGGAGTCGGGGCGACCCGGCTTCCTAGGATGAGCCCATGGTTCCCGACATCGCGACCCCGGCCACTCCTGCCCCGGCTGCGACCGTCGGCGTACCCGAGAAGCCCACGATCGACGGGCTCGAGGAGAAGTGGGTCGCGCGCTGGGCGGCCGAGGACACCTACGCCTTCGACCGGGCCGCGGCCCTGGACCTCGCCACGACGCGGGAGCAGATCTACTCGATCGACACTCCCCCGCCGACGGCGTCGGGCTCGCTGCACGTGGGCCACGTGTTCAGCTACACGCACACCGACTTCATCGCCCGCTACCAGCGCATGCGCGGCAAGCACGTCTTCTACCCGATGGGCTGGGACGACAACGGCCTGCCGACCGAGCGCCGGGTGCAGAACTACTACGGCGTCCGGTGCGACCCCTCGCTCCCCTACGACGCCTCGTTCGAGCCGCCCGCCAAGCCGGACAAGAACCAGGTGCCGATCTCCCGGCGGAACTTCGTCGAGCTGTGCATGCAGCTGACCGCGGCCGACGAGGCCGAGTTCGAGAAGCTCTGGCGCCGCGTCGGGCTCTCGGTGGACTGGGCAGGCGTCTACCGCACGATCTCCGAGACCTCGCGCGCCACCGCGCAGCGGATGTTCCTCAAGAACCTGGCCCGCGGCGAGGCCTACGCGCAGGAGGCGCCCACCCTCTGGGACGTCACCTTCCGCACCGCCGTCGCCCAGGCCGAGCTGGAGGACCGGGAGCGCCCCGGCGCCTACCACCGGATCTCCTTCCATTCGGCCGACGGCCCGGTGTTCATCGAGACGACCCGCCCGGAGCTGCTGCCGGCGTGCGTGGCCCTGGTCGCCCACCCCGACGACGAGCGCTACCAGCCGCTGTTCGGGAAGACGGTCCGCACGCCGCTGTTCGACGTCGAGGTGCCCGTGGTGGCGCACCGCCTGGCCGAGCCGGACAAGGGCTCGGGCATCGCGATGATCTGCACCTTCGGTGACCTCAACGACGTCACCTGGTGGCGGGAGCTGCAGCTGCCCACCCGGGCCATCGTCGGCTGGGACGGCCGGCTGCTGCCCGACCCGCCGGCCGACGTCCCGGCGCACCCCTACGACGAGCTGGCCGGCAAGACGGTGTTCAGCGCCCAGCAGCGGATCGTGGAGCTGCTCCGCGAGTCCGGCGACCTCGAGGGCGAGCCGAAGCCGATCACCCACCCGGTGAAGTTCTTCGAGAAGGGCGAGCGCCCGCTGGAGATCGTCACCACGCGGCAGTGGTACATCCGCAACGGCGGCCGGGACGCCGACCTGCGCGAGGCCCTGGTCGCCCGCGGCCGCGAGATCCAGTGGGTGCCCGAGCACATGCGGCACCGCTACGAGAACTGGGTCGAGGGGCTCAACGGCGACTGGCTGATCAGCCGTCAGCGGTTCTTCGGCGTCCCGTTCCCGGTCTGGTACACCCTCGACTCCGAGGGCGAGCCGGACTACTCGGCGCCCATCCTCGCGCCGGAGGAGTCGCTGCCGGTCGATCCGTCCTCCGACGTCCCGGCCGGGTTCACCGAGGACCAGCGCGGGAAGCCGGGGGGCTTCATGGCCGACCCCGACGTCATGGACACGTGGGCGACGTCCTCGCTGTCGCCGCAGGTCTCCTCCGGCTGGGACACCGACCCGGAGCTGTTCGCGCGCGTGTTCCCCATGGACCAGCGGCCGCAGGCGCACGACATCATCCGCACCTGGCTGTTCTCCACCGTCGTCCGGGCGCACTACGAGCACGGGACCGTGCCCTGGACCCACGCCACGATCTCCGGCTTCGTGGTCGACCCCGACCGCAAGAAGATGTCGAAGTCCAAGGGCAACGCGACCACGCCGATCGACGTCCTGGAGCGCTACGGCACCGACGCCGTCCGCTGGCGGGCCGCCGGTGCGCGCCCGGGCGCGGACTCGCCGTTCGACGAGACGCAGATGAAGGTCGGTCGCCGGCTGGCGATGAAGATCCTCAACGTCGGCAAGTTCGTGCTGGGCCTGGGCGCCTCGGCGTCCTCGACCGTCGACCAGGTGACCGAGCCGATCGACCTCGGCCTGCTCACCGCGCTGGGTCGCGTGGTGGACGAGGCGACGGCGGCCATGGAGGCCTACAACTACACGCGCGCGCTCGAGGTCAGCGAGACGTTTTTCTGGTCGTTCTGCGACGACTACGTGGAGCTGGTGAAGTCCCGCGCCTACGGGACGGGGCCGGCCGCGGCCTCGGCGCAGGCGGCGCTGGCGGTGGCTCTCGACGTGCAGCTGCGGCTGTTCGCGCCGGTGCTGCCGTTCGTGACCGAGGAGGTCTGGTCCTGGTGGCAGACCGGCTCGGTGCACCGGGCCGCGTGGCCGGTCTCCGGCGAGCTGCCCGGCCAGGGCGACCCGGCCGTGCTGACGGCGACCGCCGCCGCCCTGGCCGGGGTGCGCAAGGCGAAGTCCGACGCCAAGGTCTCCATGCGGGCCGACGTCGAGACGGCGACGGTGACCGCGCCGGCCACCCAGGTGCCGCTGATCGAAGCGGGCCGGGCCGACCTGGTCGACGCCGGCCGCATCAGCACGCTGGCCGTGGAGCCGGGCCAGGGTGAGCTGACGGTCGACGTCGTCCTCGCCGAGGTCCCCGAGGCCTGACCGCTCCCCCGCAGCGTTGCCCCGCAACCGGCCAGAACCGCCGACCTGATGGCCGGGTGGAGGGCAACGCTGCGGCGCCGTCCACAGGTCTGACTGCGACGGCGGCAGCGCAGGTGCTCCGCCCGGCACCCTTCGGTCGTGCACGACCTCCTCGACCTGCTGGGACCCGGACGCATGGCGTCCACGGCTGCCCTGGCGGCGGCCACCAGCGAGCGCAGCGTGCGGAGGTGGATCGCCAGCGGCCGGCTGGTGCGGCTGCACCCGGGCTGGGTGACCGTCCCCGGCCTGGCCGAGGACTGGACGGTTCGCGCACGCGCGGCGACCAGCTATGCCCGGGGTCCGCTCAGCCACATGAGCGCGCTGGCCGTCCACGGCATCGTGGATCGCGAGGTGACGCGGATCGACGTGACCGTTCGCGGTGATCGCCGGGTCCGCACCTCCCGATGGCTCCGCGTGCACCGGAGCATCAACGCTCCCGGGATCGTCCGGGCCCGCGGACTGCCGGCGACCACCGTGGCGCGGTCGCTGGTGGACACCTGGGCCGCCGCGCACCGGGCCCGTGCGATGCGGGGCTTCGACGGCGTGGCCCAGGACGCGGTCCTGCGGGCGACGCGGGAGGGGCGGGTGACCGTCGCCCAGCTGACCGAGGCGCTGGCGGTCCGGCCGGAGCTGGCCGGACGGGGCGCGCTGTGCGAACTGGTCGATCTGGTCGCCGACGGAGCGCAGAGCCGCCTCGAGCTGATCGCCGTCCGACAGGTGCTGGACGTGCCCGGGCTGCCGAAGTGTCAGCAGCAGCACCGGATCGTCCTGCCCGGTGGACCGGTGTACGTCGACGCAGCCTGGCCGGAGGTGAAGCTGGCGATCGAGCTGGACGGCGCCGCCTTCCACGGTTCGGACGAGGCGCGGGAGCGGGACCTGGCGAGGGACGCGGCGCTGGCGGCCCTCGGCTGGCTGGTCATCCGCTTCAGCTATCGCCAGGTGACCCGCGAGCCCGCGCTCTGCCGGGCCCGCATCGACGCCGCCTACCGTGCGCGGCTCAGCGTTGGCCCGTGAGCGGTCATCCAGGCCGACCGGATGGCCGGTCCAGGGACGACGCTTCGGCCGCAGCCCTCCAGTCGCGACCGGCCCACGAACGCGAACGGCCGGCCCCCTGCTGGGGGCGGGCCGTCGACGGCGTGCGGTAGGTCAGGCGGACTTCTCGCGGCGCTCGCGGGTGGGCTTGCGCGGCACGATGGTCGGGTTCACGTGCTCCAGCACGACCTCCTTGGTGATCACCACGGAGGCGACGTCCTCACGGCTGGGGATGTCGTACATGACCGACTGGAGCACCTCCTCCATGATCGCGCGGAGCCCGCGGGCACCGGTGCCACGGAGGATGGCCTGGTCGGCGATCGCCTCGAGCGCGTCGTCGGTGAACTCCAGCTCCACGCCGTCGAGCTCGAAGAGCTTCCGGTACTGGCGCACCAGGGCGTTCTTCGGCTCGGTGAGAATGTTGATCAGCGCCTCGCGGTCCAGCTTCTGCACACTGGTGATCACCGGCAGCCGGCCGATGAACTCCGGGATCATGCCGAACTTCAGCAGGTCCTCGGGCATCACCTCGGCGAAGGCGTTGGCCTCCGCGATCTCGGCCTTGCCGCGGACCTCGGCGCCGAAGCCGATGCCCTGCTTGCTGGTGCGGGCCTCGATGACCTTGTCCAGGCCGGCGAACGCGCCACCCACGATGAACAGCACGTTCGTCGTGTCGATCTGGATGAACTCCTGGTGCGGGTGCTTGCGACCACCCTGCGGGGGAACCGACGCCGTCGTTCCCTCGAGGATCTTCAGCAGCGCCTGCTGCACGCCCTCACCGGAGACGTCGCGGGTGATCGACGGGTTCTCGCTCTTGCGGGCGATCTTGTCGACCTCGTCGATGTAGATGATGCCGGTCTCGGCGCGCTTGACGTCGTAGTCGGCGGCCTGGATCAGCTTCAGCAGGATGTTCTCGACGTCCTCGCCGACGTAGCCCGCCTCGGTCAGCGCCGTGGCGTCGGCGATGGCGAACGGGACGTTGAGCATCCGGGCCAGGGTCTGCGCCAGGTGGGTCTTGCCGCACCCGGTGGGACCCATCAGCAGGATGTTGGACTTGGCCAGCTCGACGCTGTCCTCGCGGGAGGCACGGTCACCGCCGGCCTGGATCCGCTTGTAGTGGTTGTAGACGGCCACCGAGAGCGTGCGCTTGGCCTGGTCCTGCCCGATGACGTACTGCTCGAGGAAATCGTGGATCTCCTTGGGCTTGGGCAGCTCGTCGAACTTCAGGTCCGAGGACTCCGAGAGTTCTTCCTCGATGATCTCGTTGCAGAGATCGATGCACTCGTCGCAGATGTAGACCCCGGGGCCAGCGATGAGCTTCTTGACCTGCTTCTGGCTCTTCCCGCAGAAGGAGCACTTGAGCAGGTCACCGCTCTCACCGATTCGTGCCACCTGCTGACCTCCGGTTCGGATTCGCAGCCCTGGAACCAGGATGCTGCGTCGTCATCGTCGTTGCTCGTCCGCCTCTGCAGGCCCCGCTCCGCGGAGCTCTCCTCCCGGCGCTGAGGGCCGGGGTTCGGGCGTCCGCCGAACGTACCTGCCGCTACCGACGCCACCGGGCAATGACTCACCCGGGTTCGCGCCGGTGGTCCCACTTCCGTCTCGCTCGTCTTTCCGCACCGTCCCCGGCCCGGGAGTGCCCTCCCGACCCGCTGGACCCCTCCGACGGTACGGGCCGGGGACGCGACACGCGCACCCCCGGCCCGGAACCGTGAGAGGTCAGACCGCAGGAAGCGCGTTGAGCTTCCTGCTCTGGATCACCTGGTCGACGATGCCGTAGTCCTTCGCCTCCTGGGCGGTGAGGATCTTGTCGCGCTCGATGTCCTTGCGGATCTGCTCCTGGCTGCGGCCGGTGTGCCGCGCCAGGATCTCCTCCATCTGCACCCGGACCCGCTCGATCTCGGCGGCATGGATCTCCAGGTCGGACACCTGACCGCCGGACTCGCCGGACGGCTGGTGGATCAGCACGCGGGAGTAGGGCAGCGCCAGCCGCTTGCCCGGCGTGCCCGCCGCCAGCAGGACGGCGGCGGCCGAGGCGGCCTGGCCCATGCAGACGGTCTGGATGTCGGGCCGGACGAACATCATCGTGTCGTAGATGGCCATCAGCGCCGTGAACGAGCCACCGGGCGAGTTGATGTAGATCGTGATGTCGCGGTCGGGATCGGCCGACTCCAGCGTGATGAGCTGCGCCATCACGTCGTTCGCCGACGCGTCGTCGACCTGCACCCCGAGGAAGATGATCCGTTCCTCGAAGAGCTTGTTGTACGGGTTGGACTCCTTCATGCCGTAGCTCGTGCGCTCCACGAAGGAGGGCAGGATGTACCGGCTGGAGGGCATCTCGAAGCTCATTGTCTGTGTCCTCGGGCGCTCAGTTGTCGGAGACCGGGTTGGCGCTGTCGGTCATGGCCGCCTTGCTGACCACGTGGTCGACGAAGCCGTAGTCCAGGGCCTCCTGCGCGGTGAACCAGCGGTCGCGGTCGGAGTCCTCGAGGATCCGCTCGACGGTCTGCCCGGTGAGCTGCGCCTGCAGCTCGGACAGCTCCTGCTTGGTGCGCCGGAACAGGTCGGCCTGGATGGCGATGTCGGAGGCCGTACCGCCGACGCCGGCCGAGGGCTGGTGCATCAGGATCCGCGCGTGCGGCAGGGCGTAGCGCTTGCCCTTGGTGCCGGCGGTCAGCAGGAACTGGCCCATCGAGGCGGCCAGGCCCATGCCGTAGGTGGCGACGTCGCAGTCGATGAACTGCATCGTGTCGTAGATGGCCATGCCGGCGGTGACCGAGCCACCGGGCGAGTTGATGTAGAGGTGGATGTCGCTCTTGGGGTCCTCGGCGGAGAGCAGCAGCATCTGGGCGACGAGCTGGTTGGCGATGACGTCGTCCACCTGGGTGCCCAGGAAGATGATGCGCTCGCGCAGCAGGCGCTCGTAGACGGAGTCTCCGAGGTTCATCATTCCGCTGGCGCCGCGCATCACGGGTGCGCTCGCGAGGTTCGGGTCGGTGGTGCTCACAGGTGCGGTGACCTCCGTAGGACTGTCCAGCAGTCGGTCTCGGTGGACTGGGTGTTCGTCGGGGTGGTGGGGTGGGACGTACGACAGGGTGCTGGGCGGTGGTGCGGGCCTCGGCGGCCCCCGGGGGGCGGTGCCCCCCGGCGATCCCTTGAGTCCTGTCGACCCTAACGCGCACCTCCGACGGTCGATGCCCGTAACGGGGGGTGTTCGCCGACGGCGCAGCGGCTGCTCCCGGAACGCCGGACGCCGCCCCACCCGGGATCGGGTGGAGCGGCGTCCGGAGCGGAGTGGGGAGGTCAGGCCTTGGCGACGTCCTCGGTGTCCTCGGTCGCGCCCTCGGCGGCCTCGGTGGCCACGGCCTCGACGGCGATGTCGTCGTCCTCGTCGGCGGCGTCCTCGGACGCAGCGTCCGCGGCCGGGGCCTGCACCGTCTTGGGACGCAGCGCCTCGAGGTCGACGGTCTTGCCCGACGCGTCGGTGATCGTCGTCTGCTCGAGCAGCTGGGCGAGGGTCTTGGTCCGGCGGACGTCGGCGACGAACTCGGCGATGTTGCCGCCCTGCTGCAGCTGCTGCGCGTACTGCTCCGGGCTCATCCGGTTGCGCTGCGCCTGGGCCATGATCTGGGCGGAAAGGTCGTCGTTGTCGACGGTGACCTCACGGGCGTCGGCGATGGCGTCCAGGATGAACTGCGTCCGGACGGCCTCCTCGACGTTCTTGCGCTGGTCGGCGTCGTAGGCCTCACGGCTCTCGACGCCGGACATCGACAGGAAGGTGTCCCAGTCCATGCCGGCCTGCTTGAGCTCGCCCTCGAAGGCGCGGTTGCGCCACTCGATCTCGCGCTCGACCAGGTTCTCGGGCATGGGCACCTCGACGGCCTCGAGCAGGTGCTCGACCAGCTTGTCGCGGGCCTGCGCCCCCTGCTGGAGCACCTTGGTGCGGGCCAGGCGGGTGCGGACGTCCTCGCGCAGCTCGGCGAGGGTGTCGAACTCGCTGGCGGTCGAGGCGAACTCGTCGTCGAGCTCCGGGAGCTCCTTCTCCTTCACCGAGCGGACGGTGACGGTGACGTCGGCGGTCTCGCCGGAGTTCGGGCCCGACAGCAGCGCGGTCTGGAAGGTCTTGGTCTCCTCGGCGGACAGCCCGCGGACGGCGTCGTCGAGGCCCTCCATGAGGTTGCCCGAGCCGACCTCGTAGGACATGCCCGTGGTCGAGCCGTCCTCCAGTACCTCGTCACCGAGCTTGGCCTCGAGATCGATGGAGACGAAGTCGCCGTCCTGGGCGGGGCGCTCGACGGACTGCAGCATGCCGAAGCGCTCGCGCATGACGTCGACCTGCTGGTCGATCTCCTCGTCGGTGACCTCGACGTCGTCGACGGTCACGGCGAGCTCGTCCAGGGACGGGAGCTCGAGCTGCGGGGCGACGTCTACCTCGGCGGTGAACTCGAGGGACTCGTTGTCCTCGAGCTTGGTCACCTCGATCTCGGGCTGGCCGAGAACGCGGACCTGGTTCTCGCGCACGACCTCGGAGTAGACCTCCGGGATGGCGTGCTGGACGACCTGCTCGAGGACGACGGGACGGCCGATGCGCTGGTCGAGCACGCGGTTGGGGACCTTGCCCGGGCGGAATCCGGGGACGCGGACCTGCTTGCCCAGCTCCTTGTAGACCTCACCGAAGGCGTGGTCCAGGTCCCCCCAAGCCACCTCGATCGCCAGCCGGACCCGCGTGGGGCCCAGTTCCTCGATGGTGCTCTTCACAGCGGCAGTGCTCCTCGGTAAGGCAATGGGTGGGACGCGGCGCGGTCGGTCGACGCCGGGTCGACCCCCGAGTCTACGGACGTCGACGGCAGAGGCGCGGCGGCGGGATGCACTCCCTCAGCGCTCGTGAGTCGGGGCGACGGGATGTGAACCCGCGGCATGGCCTGGTCTGGTCGGGGTGACGGGATGTGAACCCGCGGCATGGCCTGGTCTCGTCGGGGTGACGGGATGTGAACCCGCGGCATGGCCTGGTCTCGTCGGGGTGACAGGATTTGAACCTGCGGCCCCCTGCTCCCAAAGCAGGTGCGCTACCAAGCTGCGCCACACCCCGTGGCCGCCCGAGTCTAGGCCGAGCCCTTCCCCGCGGTGACCGGCGCGGCGCCGCCGGGTGGCGGGCGCGGTGCACGATGGTCCGATGTCCTCCCGCACCCACGTCGTCCTCGGGGGTGGGGCGGCGATGGGCGCCTTCCAGGCCGGCGCCCTCGTGGCCCTCCTCGAGGCCGGCGTCCGCCCCGACCAGTTCCACGGCAGCTCGGTCGGCGCGATGAACGCCGTCTTCCTCGCCGTGCGCCCCGATGTCACGCGCGCGCAGGAGCTGGCCGAGTGGTGGACCGGGCCGGTCGCCACCAGGTTGCTGCGGCCGGCCTGGCCGGCCCGGGTCCGCGGCGTGGCCCGCTCGATGCGCCGGGAGGGCGCGCTGCTGGACGCCCGCCCGCTGCGCCGGCTGCTGGCCGAGGCCGTACCGGCGCACGACCTCGGGGAGCTGGCCGCGCCCGTCTCGGTCACGACGACCTGCCTGGACTGCGCGGCGGCCCGCCGCCACGACACCGGTCCGGTCGAGGACGTCGTCGCCGCCAGCTGCGCCCTGCCGGGCCTGTTCCGCCCGGTCCGGCTGGAGGACGGCCACCGGCACGTCGACGCCGGCATCCTCGACGGGGTGCCCGTGGGGGCGGCGCTGGAGCGGGCCCGGCCGGGCGACCGCGTTCTCGTCCTGGACTGCGGGCTGGCGCCGGTGACCGGCCGCACGGACGTGTGCGCCGCCGCGTCGGAGGTGCTCACCGGGCAGGCGTGCGGCGTTCCCGTGGAACCCGACCTGGCGCCCTACGTCGCAGCGGTCGAGGGCGCCGTCGGTGCGCTGGGCGCCGTGCTCGAGGCATTCACGGTGGCGCGCGCGGTGGCCAACCGCGCCGCCGTGCGCGAGGCGCTGGACGATCCGCGCGTGCACGTCGTCCCGCACATCGCCGACGCGTGGGCTGCGGGTGTGCTCGACGCCCTGCCGACCGGCCCGCGCGACGTCACCCGGTCCGCGGCCCTGCTCGACGCCGGCCGGGCGGTCACCGAACGCTGGTTGGCCGCCCAGACCTGGTCGGCCTCAGCGCCGGCGGAGCAGCGCTGAGGCCAGGGGCTGCCCGATGTCGTGCAGGTGCGTGGCGGCGTAGGGCAGACCGTGCCGGGCGGCCCACCACACCCGGGCCCGCCGTGAGGCACCCGACGGCGCCACGGCCTCGGTGATCGTCGTCGCCGGGAGCCCGGCGGCGCGGAGGACGGCGGCCGCGGCGGCGGCCATCCCGCGATGACCGGCGCCGCTCGGGTGGATCCGGTCGGCGGACCAGCCGGCGGACGAGCCGAGCACCGACACGTCGGCGAGGTCCACCACGTGCACCCGGTCCAGCGCCGACGCCCGGTCGACCGCCGCGTTGACCGCCGCCAGCCGCACCCGGCAGGCGGCCGTGATCCGGGCCGGGAGGGGCAGGAGCGAGACGGCGTCGTGCAGCCGGCCGACCACGACGGCGTCCGCCCGGTCGCGCACCGCCCGCACGACGGCGAGCAGGTCCGCCACGGCGGCGTCGGCGTCGAAGCCCGACCGGCCGATGTCGTTGAGGCCGACCAGCAGCGTGGCCACCTCGACCCGGGCGGGGACGAGCGGGAGCTGGCGGGCGCGGACGTCGGCGATCCTCGCCCCGGGCTCGGCCAGCCGCACGACCCGGCCGTCCGGGAGCGCCGTGGCCAGGAGCGACACCCAGGTGGCGGCCGGATCCAGCCGGATCCCGACGCCCTCGCCGCAGGTGAAGCTGTCGCCGAGGGCGGCCACGACCGTCACGGCACGGCCACCGGGGTCCCGGTGTGGAGGGCGAGGAAACCGCGCACGGTCCGGTCCCAGGAGAACTCCTCCGCCCGGGCGCGGGCCGCCGTCCGCCGCACCTCTTCGGGTACGGCGAGCAGGTCCTGGACCGCGTCGGCCAGTGCGGCGGTGCCGAGTCCGGCCCGGCCGGCAGCGCCGATGACGCCGGGCAGCGCGGAGCGGACGTCGGCCACCACGGGCGTGCCGCAGGCGAGCGCCTCGAGCGCGGCCAGCCCGAAGGTCTCGACCGGACCGGGGGCCAGGGCGACGTCGGCGTCGGCGAGCAGCGCGGCCAGCCGGGACCGGTCGGGGACGAAGCCGAGCCACTCGACCGGCAGATCGCGGGAGACGGCCTCGAGGTGCGACCGCATCGGCCCCTCCCCCGCGACGACCAGCCGCGCGGCGACTCCCCGGTCGCGCAGCTCGCGCAGGGTCGCCAGCGCGGCGTCGGGCCGCTTCTCGCGGGAGAGCCTGCTGGCCAGGACCAGTGCCACGTCCTCGCCGGGACGGTGGCCGGCGCGCGGACCCGTGCGGGCCGGGAACGCCGCGTGGTCGACCCCCAGCGGGATCACCTCGGGCGGCGCGACGTCCAGCCGGGCGAACTCCTCGGCGGCCCAGGCCGTGGTGCAGACGACGGCGTCGAAGGTGCGCGCCAGCCGCTCGTTCGTGCGGTCGGCCAGCGCGGTCAGCGGCAGCGCCGGCGGCAGCCACTGGGTGAGCCAGCGGTCCAGCCGCTCGTGGCTGACGACGAGCGACGGCACGCCGCGGTCCCGGGCCCACCTGCCCAGCCCCCGCAGCGTCGTCCGGTCGTGGACCTCGAGGGCGTCGGGCGAGATGCGGTCGAGCGTCCGGCGTACCGCCGCCCGGTCGACGAGCAGCCGGTAGCCCGTGCGCCCGAGGGCCGGTGCCCGCAGGGTGACCAGCCGGCCCCACGGGGTGGCGGTCTCGCCGTCGGCCTCCCCCGGGACGACCTGCACCACGTCGAGCCCCTGCCCGGCGTAACCCTCGGCCAGGTGCCGGAGCGCGGTGCGCAGCCCGCCGGAGGTGGGGGCGACGAAGTTGGCGACCTGGACGATCCTCACGCTGCCTCCCGGTCGCCGGCCCGAGCCTCGGCGATCACGTCCTCGTAGTGCTGGAGGAGCTCCCGGTTGATCGCCCCCCAGGTGCGCCCTTCGACCGAGCGCCGGGCCCGTCGTCCCATCCGCTGCCGGAGCGCCGGGTCGTCCCGCAGCGTCGCGACGCAGTCGGCGAGGCCGGCCGCGTCGCCGGCCGGGAACAGCAGTCCGTTGTCCCCGGGCTGCACGAGGTCCAGCGGCCCGCCGGCCGCGGGGGCGACGACCGGGCGTCCGCTGGCCAGCGCCTCCTGGGCGGCCTGGCAGAACGTCTCGTGGGAGCCGGTGTGCACGAAGACGTCGAGGGAGGCGAAGGCCGCCGCGAGGTCGGTGCCGGAGAGCAGGCCGGCGAAGGTGGCCCGGTCTAGCTGCCGTTCGAGCTGCCGCCGCTGCGGACCGTCGCCGACCACCACCAGACGGATGCCCGGCAGGTCCTGGACGGCGGCCAGCAGCCCGACCTCCTTCTCGTGCGCCAGCCGGCCGACGTAGCCGACGACGAGCTCGCCCCCGGGCGACCAGCTGCGGTGCAGCTGCGGGTCCCGGCGGGACGGGTCGAACAGCTCGAGGTCCACGCCCCTCCCCCAGCGCGCCACCCGCGGCACGCCGTGCGCCTCGAGCTGCCGGACGGCGGCGCGGCTCGGCGCCAGGGTGCGGCTCGCGGCCGCGTGCACTCGTCCGATCCGGCGCCAGACGGCGGGTTCGGCGAGCCCGAACCCGTAGCGGCCGGCGTAGGCGGCGAGGTCGGTCTGGTAGACGGCGACGACCGGGATGCCCAGCTGGGCCGCGGCGGCCACCCCCTGCGCGCCGAGCACAGCCGGCGAGGCGAGGTGGACGACGTCCGGGCGGAAGTCGCGCAGTGTCGCGACCATCCCGGCGAAGGGCAGCGACACCCGGAAGTCGCGGTACCCGGGAACGGGGCAGGACGGCGTCCGCACCACGGGGATGCCGGACCACTCGTCGGGGCCGGGGCCGGGCGCGACGACGAGGACCGGATTGCCGATCCGGCGCTGCTCCTCGCAGATCCGGACGACGGAGTTCGTGACGCCGTTGACCTGCGGGAGGAAGGACTCGGTGACGATCACTACGCGCACACCGGCACCCTGCCTACGGCCTGGAGTCCGGCCGGGGCACAGCGGGATGAGGTCGGCTGAAGCGGTCGCGAACTTCCGGCGACGGCGGGGCGCAGGACACCGGCGGCCGGGTCAGGGCCGGCGGGCCGCACCGGCCGGGAGGGCCCGAGCCGCCCGCGCCGCCGTCCCCCGGCTCAGGCCGAGACGGGCGGACGGCGGTGGGCCCACGGCGCGGCCTGCTCCAGGGCTGCGGCGACCCGCACGAGCACGTCCTCCCGACCGTAGGCGGCGACGAGCTGGACGCCGACGGGAAGGCCGTCCGCCGTCCAGTGCAGAGGCAGGCTGACCGCGGGCTGGCCGGTCACGTTGAACTGCGCCGTGTAGGGCATGAAGCCGCCGATCCGGCGCCCCTCCTGCTCCGGGCCCGCCGCGGCGAACCAGCCCAGCTCCGGAGGCGGCGCGCCCACCGTGGGGCTGACCAGCAGGTCGAAGCCCCGGCCGCCCTGCTCCCCCGGCGTCCAGAACGCGGCCATGCGGCGCGCCCACGCGCCGAGCACGGCCCGTGCCGCGAGGTAGTCGGCGGACGAGAGGCGCTGCCCCATCGCGCGGTAGGCCGCGTTGCGGGGCTCCAGTTCGTCGTCCCGCACCGGGCGGTCCAGCAGGCGCTCGTGGGTCGCCAGCGCGAGTGCGATGTCCGCGGCGATGGTGGCGCCGAAAGAGCGCATGAACTGCTCGTCGAACATGCCGTCGGGGGTGGCGGGCTCGACGGTGCAACCGAGCTGCTCGAGCAGGTGCCCGGTGCGGTCGACAGCGGCGCGGCAGTCCGGGGACGGCTCCCCCGGCTCGGTGTCCAGGAGGCCGACCCGCAGCCGGCCGACCGGGGCGCCGACCTCCTGCGCGAGTGGCCGGGACAGCGGCGGGGCGACGTAGGGGTCACCGGGCATGGGGGCGCTGATCACGTCGAGGACGGCCGCGGCGTCGCGGACGGTGCGGGTGACCACGCCGTCGGTCGTGGCGCCGGCCCAGCCCTCCCCCACGTCCGGGCCGTGACTCACGCGGGCACGGGTGGGCTTGAGCCCGACCAGCCCGCACTCGGACGACGGGATGCGGATCGATCCCCCGCCGTCGCTGGCGTGGGCGACGGGGACCAGCCCCGCGGCGACGGCGGCGGCCGATCCGCCGCTGGAGCCGCCGGCGGAGTGCGCCGGGTTCCACGGGTTGCGCGTCGGCCGGTGGGCTGCCGGTTCGGTCGTGATGGTGGTACCGAACTCGGGCACGTTGGTGCGGCCGAGGGAGACCAAGCCGGCGGCGCGGAACTGGCGCGCCAGGTGACTGTCGGTCGGCCAGGTCACGCCGGCGTCGCGCAGGTAGGAGGTCCCGTAGTTCGTGGCCTCGCCGGCGACGTGGCAGCCGAGGTCCTTGAGCAGCATCGGGACGCCGCGGAACGGGCCGTCCGGCAGGGCGCCGGCCGCCTCCGCGCGGGCGGCGTCGAAGCGGTCGCGGATGACGGCGTCGAGCTTCGGGTTCACCCGCTCGATCCGCTCGATGGCCGCCTCGACGAGCTCCGCCGGGCCGGCCTGACCGGTGCGGACCAGCTCCGCCTGCGCGGTGGCGTCCAGCCAGGTGGTGTCGCCAGGTCGGTTCGTGCTCTCCGTCACACCGCGGACCGTAGCAACGGCGTCGAGCCGGCTCCGTGCGGACGGCGCCCACCCGCGGGGCGGCGGATCAGCCACTCGGCCACCGCGAGGTTGATCAGCCAGCCGGCGCCCATGAGCACCGCCTCGGCCGTCGGGCCGGGCGCTCCGGAGACCGCCAGCCAGAAGGCGTTGGTGAACACCTGGGTACCCGCGCCGAGGCCGAGGGCGTAGCCACGGATCATCCACGCCCGGTGGCGTGCGATGTCCCGGCGGAGGACGGCGGTGACACCGAGCGCGATGGACACGGCCATCCCGGCCCCGGCAGCCGCACGGAACACCGTGAGCAGGCTGCTGTCGGCGCCGGTGATCACGACTGTCAGCCACAGCCCGCTGAGGGCGGCGACCAGGCCGGCCGGTGCGACGATGCGCCCGGCACGGCGGTGCCAGCGAGGGCGCCGCCCCCGGGTACCGGGCACGAACTGGAACGCCCCGACCACCGTGAACACGAGCGCGCTGACGATGTGCACGGCCAGGAGCGCCGGCGCGGCGGCGGATCGGGGCGGCTCGGGCAGGGCCGCCGCGCCGCCGGACAGCTCGACGAGCCGTGCCGCACCCGCCAGGAGCGGCACGAGGGCCAGGGCGACGAGTGCCGCGGGCACCAGCCACCGCGGTCGGGAGGGCGACGTCGTCGGTACGGCTGCGGTCATGCAGCGATCGTCGGGGCGGGGCGGCCGCCGGTCATCGGACGAAAGGCCGGACCTCACCTCGTCCCTTGGTACGAGGCCGGGTCACCGGCCGGGTACGACCCGATGGGTCTCGTACGCCCAGATCGCCAGCTCCACCCGGTTCCGGACGCCCAGCTTGGCCATGAGGCTGCCGACGTGGGTCTTCACCGTGCTGAGGGTGATGTGCAGCTCGCGGGCGACCTCGTCGTTCGAGCGCCCGCGCGCGACGGCGGCCAGGACGTCCTCCTCGCGGTCGGTGAGCGGGACGGCGGGCTGCGCCGGGGGCACGCCGGGTCCGGTGCCGGCGAAGGCCTCCAGCAGGCGGGCGGTGACGGTCGGTGCGATGAGGGCGTCGCCGCGGGCGGCGGCGTGCACGGCCTGGGCGAGCAGTTCGGGGCCGGCGTCCTTGAGCAGGAACCCGCGGGCACCGGCGCGCAGCGCGGCGTAGACGTACTCGTCCAGGTCGAAGGTGGTGATGACGACGACGGCGATCGGGTCGCCGGCCTCCGGACCGGCGAGCCGGCGGGTGGCCTCGAGCCCGTCGGTGCCGGGCATGCGGATGTCGAGCAGGCAGACGTCGGGGCGCAGCCGGCGAGCCACCTCCACGGCCGCCTCACCGTCCGCGGCCTCGCCGACCACCTCGATCCCGGGCTGGGCGTCGAGGATCATCCGTAGGCCGGTGCGGACGATCTCCTGGTCATCGGCGACCACGACCCGGACGGTCACGCGGGCCCCCGGCGGGGCAGCTCGGCGGTCACCGTCCAGCCGTGGTCGGGCCCCGGCCCGGCCCGGAAGGTGCCCCCGAGCAGGTGCGCGCGCTCGGCCATGCCGCGCAGCCCGAAGCCGGTGTCGCCGGCGCGGGGCGTGCGCTCGCCGTCGTCGGTGACCCGTAGCTGCACGCGGGCATCGTCCACGTCGACGCGCACGTCGACCCGGGTGGCGCGCCGGGCGTGCCGTCGGGCGTTGGTGACCGACTCCTGCGCCAGCCGGTAGACCGCGGCCGCGACCGCGGGCGGGACGGCGTCCGCGTCGCCGGTGACGTCGACGGCGACGACGAGCCCGTCGCCGTCGTCAGCCAGCCGGCGCAGCTCGGCCAGGCCCGGGGCCGGCGAGAGTGGCGCGGCCTCGTCGCGGCGGAGCGTCCGCACCATGCCTCGCATCTCGGCGAGCGTGCTGGCTGCCTCCGCCTCGATGAGCCGCAGCGCCTCGGCCGCGGCCTCCGGGCGGACGGCAGCCGTGGCCAGGCCCGCCTGAGCGCGGATGGCGATGGCCGACACGTGGTGGGCGACGGTGTCGTGCAGGTCGCGGGCCAGGTCCGCCCGCTCCCGGGCCGCGACCTGGTCGAGCTCGCGGGCACGTGCCCCCGCCCGGTAACGGGCCGCCAAACCGAGGGCCAGGGCGGCCACGAGGATGGTGAAGCCACCGATGGCGTCCCCCGCGGAGGCCGGGCCCACGAGCAGGGAGCCGATGGCGCTGACGAGCAGGAACCCCAGCCCGGCGAGCGCCTCGCGCCCGGACCCCCAGCGCACGACGGCGTAGGGCAGCACCAGGCCGACGACGGCCGTGTAGAGGCCGTCGTCGTCGCCGGTGACGAGAGCGAGCGCGTCGAGGCCCAGGAACCACCCGACGAGGACCAGCAGCGGGTGCGCCCGGCGCCACAGCAGGAGCGGGACCAGCGCGCTCACCACCGCCACCTGCAGCCAGCGCATCGGCAGGTCGGGGCGCAGGACGCCCTCGAGCACCGCCGCGACCGGGGCGAGGCCGACGAGCACTCGAACCCGGTCCCACCGGGCGCGAGCCGGCGGGTCCGGCGGCCTCGGCTCGTGCCAGACCGAGCGCAGCAGGGCGTCCACGCCGGTCACCGTACGAGCCCAGAGTGCGTCCGTGATCCGCCGGAAGGAGGAGATCGCGGCCCGGGACGGCGAGGCCCCGGGAACGGCATGCCCTCGGGGCGCTACCCTCGATGCGGATCTTCCCGCCGGTCCCGACCGGCGGGCGTCCGCCTCGCGGGTGTAGCTCAATGGTAGAGCCCCAGCCTTCCAAGCTGGCCATGCCGGTTCGATCCCGGTCACCCGCTCCACACCGACGAGACCGCACCGTCGCCGCAGCCCGTCGACGCCCCCGGGCTAGCGTGAGCCGCATGAGCGTCCGGTTCGAGGAGCTGGCCTGGAGCGCCTCCCCCATCGGCGAGGTCAGCCTCCGCCGGCGACGCGACCCGACGACCGGCGCCGACGTGTACGAGGTCAAGCTCGGCGACGAGTTCCTCATGTCGTCCCTGTTCACCGTCGCCGAGATCGAGGTCGCCCGGCTGGCCCTCGCCCGGCTGGACGGCGACCGGCTCGACGTCGTCGTCGGGGGGCTGGGCCTGGGCTACACCGCGCAGGCCGTGCTCGACGACGTCCGTGTCCGGGACCTCGTCGTCGTCGACCTGCTGGAGCCGGTCATCGAGTGGCACCAGCAGGGGCTGCTCCCCCTGGGTGGCGCCCTCTCCTCGGATCCCCGGTGCCGGCTGGTGCAGGGGGACTTCTTCGCGATGTCCGCCGACGCCGCCCTCGACCCCGCCGCGCCCGGCCGGCGGTTCGACGCCGTGATCGTGGACATCGACCACTCCCCCGGCGACCTGCTGGACGAGGCGAACGCCCCGTTCTACCGTCCCACCGGCATCCAGCGGCTGGCCGCGTGCCTCCGCCCGGGCGGCGTCTTCTCGCTCTGGTCGAACGACCCGCCCGATGCGGACTACCTCGCTGCTCTCGCCGCGGTCTTCGTGGACGTCGAGGCACAGGTGATCACCTTCCCCAACCCGCTCCAGGGCCGCCCCGCCACCAACACGGTGTACCTGGCCACCGCCCCCGGCTGAACCGCGACACCTCACGGATGGCTGCGTGACGACCGGTGACAGCACGGGCTCCCAGCTCGCGTGCGGTTCGTTCGAGCTCTGACCTCCGCCCGCGGACCGGCGACGGTGGGCTCCGGACCGACGGCCGCAGGTGTCCCCCCGATGTTGCAGTCCGGCGACACTCCGCGGCCGGCAGGTGCGCCCAGGGGACCGGGGGTAGGCCCGGAGACGGTCCAGCACGCGACGAACGGAGAGACCATGCCTGCACACCGCACGCCCGCGTCCCGCGGCTGGGCGGCCACCGCCGCCCTCCTCACCGCGGTGGCCCTGACCGCCTGCGGCGAGGACGACGAGGGCGAGATCGTGGGCGGCGCCCCGGCACCGGACGAGGTGGTCACCGAGGACCTGAAGATCTCCTCGCTGGAACTCGAGTACCCCGAGGACGGCCTGTACGAGGAGGGCGAGGACGTTCCCCTCTACGCCGCCCTGACCAACACCGCGAGCGTGGACTACCGACTGGTCGACGTCGTGGGGCCCGACTTCGCCGACGCGCGCCTGGTCCCCCTGGACGGCAGTGCGGGATCCATCGAGATCCCCGAGGACGACAACGCCTACCTGCAGCCGGAGGGGCCGCCGTCGGTGGTCCTGGAGGACCTGGGCACCTCCCTGCGCTCGTCGCAGTCGATCGAGGTCACCTTCGTCTTCGAGGACGCCGAGGGAGACCTCGGCGAGGTCACGATGGAGGCTCCCGTCGCCTCCAGCCAGGAGGACGACGACCCCGTCTTCGACGCACCGCAGGACCCGACCGACGAGTGATGCGGCGCATGCCTTCCCTCACCGCACGACCCGACGACCCCGCACGCACGAAGGGGCTCGGCCGGTTCGGGACGCGCGCCGTCCTCGGCTGGATCGCCGTGGTGGCCGGTGCCGTCCCCTTCCTGCTGCTGTGGCTGCTCGTGCAGCGTTCCTGGGCGCCGCTGGAGGCGCTCGACGGCGATGTCGCCGCGGGCCTGAACGACTGGGTCAGCCAGTCACCGCTCGCGGTGACGGTGCTGAGCGCGGTGACGGACCTGGCGGGGACCTTCGCGGCCGTCCTGATCTTTTCGTTGATGACGCTGTTCCTGCTCGTGCGCCGGCAGCGGCGGCTCGCCGCCTTCACCGCGACGGCCGGCCTGGGTCTCCCGCTGCTGGGGCCCCTCACGAAGGCGATCGTCGACCGCGCCCGACCGGTGGTCGACGCACCCGTCGTGGACGTCCCGTCGAACGCGAGCTTCCCCAGCGGCCACGCGCTGACCGGCATGGTCACCTTCGGGGTGCTGCTCCTCGTGGTGCTGCCCTCCGTGCGCCGCGGCGCACGTCCGTGGCTGATCGCCGGGACCGTGCTGCTCGTCGTCGCCATCGGCTTCACCCGGCTGGCGCTGGGCGTCCACTTCGTGTCCGACGTCCTCGCCGGCTGGGCGCTGGGCGCGGCCTGGCTGGCGGTCACCGTCGCCGCGTTCCGCGTGTGGCAGCACCAGGAGGGCACGGACACCGACGAGCCCCTCGACCCGCTGGACGTCCCGCCGCACGAGGCCGCCCACCCGGCCCGGGACAGCGGCCCCGTCCTGCCCGAGGGGCGGGCCACCGTCGTCCGCCTGCTCGCCTGGGCGGCCGCGCTGTTCGTGGTGCTGAGCGCCGCGGGTCTGCTGCTCAACCGCACGCCCGCCGGCACCTGGCTCGTCCGCTGGGACCTCGACGTCGTGCGGTGGTTCGTCGACCTCCGGAGCGACGGCCTCACCACGGTGATGAAGGCGATCGGCGCCCTCTCCGGCACCCAGGCCGTCATCGCGGTCTCGCTGCACCTCGCGGTGCTGGCGCTCGCGGCCACCCGGTCCTGGCGCCCGGTGGTCTTCGTGGCCGTGGCGGTCCTCGGCGAGGTGCTGCTCTACTTCGTCATCGGTGTGGCGGTCGGCCGGATCCGGCCGGACGTGCCGGACCTGACCGCCGGCCTGCCCACCGGCGCGAGCTGGCCCTCGGGGCACGCGGCCGCCGCGGCCGCGATCTACGGCGCCGTCGCCGCCGTCGTGCTGACCTACAGCCGCGCCCGGTGGCGGCGGGCCGTGCTCGTGCTGCCGCTGCTCCTGCCCCCCGTGATCGGCGTGACCCGGATCTACGTCGCGGCCCACCACCCGACCGACGTCGTCGCCGGCCTGGTGCTCGGCGGGGTCTGGGTGTTCGTCTGTGCCCGCCTCATGCTGCCCCGGACCGACGGCGAGACCCCTGCCGATGTGCGGCCCGCACGACCGGCGGACGTCCAGCGGGTCGGCTGACCGGGAGCCGGAACGCCTCGGCCGACGGCACGGCGCTGCCCCGTCACCCGGTCGACGTCAGCCGCGCCGAGGCGGTCCGGCCTGCAGGAGGTGCTGCCCCGGCGTGACAGGTTCGTCCCTCCTCACGCTGACGCCTGAGCGCCGGCCGGGCCCTCGACCTCCGGGTCGGGGACGGCGCCGTGCTGGATGCCGAGGTGCCCGGCTTCCAGCTGAGCCGTCACGGCCAGCCCGAGCAGGATCGCGATGGCGGTCACCTGGGTCCACAGCAGCAGGGCGATGACCCCCGTCAGCGGGCCGTAGACGAGGCCGAACGAGCCGGACAGCTGCACGTAGGCCACCAGCACGCCGGTGAAGGCCAACCACAGCGCGGCGGCCAGACTCGCGCCGAGGAGCAGCCACAGCCAGCCGGGCTGGCGGCGGTGGGGCGCCAGCCGGAGCATCGCCAGGAGCGCGAACACCACCATGCCCGCACCCAGCGGCCCCGCCACGGCCATCACCGTGTCGTCGTCCCAGCCGTACACCGACTCGACCGCCTCGCCGAATTCGGCGCCGGCCAGGAGCACACCGGACCCGACCATGGCGGGCAGACCGGCGAGGAACACCAGGAGCAGTGCGCGCCCGTACTTGAGCGCGCTGGGCCGGTCCCGCTCGATGCCGTAGATGCGGTTGGCGCCGCGCTCGACCTGGCCCATGGCGGTGGTGAGCGTCGCGAGCGCGAAGGCGAGCCCCGACCAGAGCGCGAGCTGTGCTTTCCGGTCCCGCTCGAGGGCGGACCGGATGATCGCGTTGGATCCGCCGGGGGTCAGCTCGAGGAGCGTGAGCCGGAGGACCTGGCCGAGCTCCCTCGTGGCCAGCGCGCCGCTGAGGCCGACCGTCGCGATGACCAGGGGGATGAACGCCAGGCTCAACTGCAGTGCGAGCGCACGGGAGTGCGAGAAGCCGTCGCCGTAGCGGAAGCGGGCGAATGCCTCGTGCCAGAACGTCCACCGCGCTTTGCGCACCGCCCGCCAGGCATCGGAGGCGGTGCGCTCACCCTCGTCGGACACCCGGATGACCGGGGCCGTCACCCTCCCACCATCGTCGGCGGCCCGGACTCGCCGGCCCGGTGACCCGGCGGCTCCTCCGTCCGGGCGGAGGCATACCGGCTACGGGTCACGGCTGCTGCATGCCCGGGAACGACCGGCTCAATCGAAGCCCGGCGGCAGGCCGAGCTTCACGAACAGCCCTGTCCCGAGGTCGAGGAAGCTGGAGATGTGGGCCACGCGCCCGCCCTCGATCTCCAGCACGTGCAGACCCCACGGCTCGTGGCCCCCGCCCGCACGGGGCCGGTACTGCGCGACCGCCGGTGTGCCGTTCGCCGACGTGAGGAACACCCGCGAACCACGGCACTCCGCACCCGGGCCCTGCATCCAGGTACCGATGTCCGCCGCGCCGCGGAGCCACATCTCGAAAGGGGGCATGTGCTGCGTGGCGTCGTCGTGCAGCAACTGCACGAAGGCCTCGATGTCGTAGCGCTCGAACGCGTCCAGGTAGCGGGCGAGGAGCGCGCGGTCGTCGTCGTCGAGCGTGCGCGGAGCCGGCCGGCCGTCGAGCTCGGCCAGCGTGGCACGTGCCCGCTGCAGCGCGCTGTTGACCGAGGCCACCGTCGAGTCCAGCAGCGCCGCGACCTCGTCGGCCTTCCAGCGCAGCACCTCGCGCAGGATCAGCACCGCCCGCTGCCGCGGGGGGAGGTGCTGCAGTGCGGCGACGAAGGCCAGCCGGATCGACTCGCGGGCCACCGCCTGCTCGGCGGGGTCGTCGTCCTCCGGGAGCACCTGGCGGTCGAGCACCGGCTCGATCCACGCCGTCATCGGCCGGCGGCCGGCCAGCGACGCCGGAACCGGTGGGTACGGGTCCCCCGCCAGGTCCATCGGCAGGGCCCGCCGCTGCCGGCCGTTGAGCTGGTCGAGGCAGACGTTGGTCGCGATGCGGTACAGCCAGGACCGCAGGGCGGAGCGACCTTCGAACTGGGCCAGCCCACGCCAGGCACGGACCATCGTCTCCTGCACGGCGTCCTCGGCGTCGAACGCCGAACCGAGCATGCGGTAGCAGTAGCCGGTGAGCTCGCGGCGGTGCTCGAGGAGCCGCGGGTCGAGCTGGTCGGTCGGGCCGAGGGCCACGCTGGTCACGAGGGAACCACTCCTCCGGTCGGTGTGGGCGCCAGCACACCACACCCTGCCGACAGTTCGGGAGGGCCGAACGCCGGGTCCCCCGACGGAGGGCTCCTACTGGTAGCTGACCAGGTCCGGCCGGGGCACGACCTGCTCGACCGTCTGCTGGGGGGTCAGCATCGGGAGGTCCTCGTCGTAGAAGTTCTTCCACCCCCAGTAGACGGGAGGCGCCCCCTGGCGGAGCGTGCTCCAGGTCGACTGCTTGGCCCCCTGACCGCCCTGGCCGTCGGCGTGGATCATGATCGCCAGCTCGTCCCGGGAGGTGTCCAGGAACTCCCGGCCCGGGAGCATGTCCAGCCGGAACTGGTGGAGCACCAGCAGCTTCTGCGGCAGTGCGTTCTCCCGCGTCAGGTCGGCGAGCCAGGTGACCACGCGGTTGACCTCCTCGACGCCGACCGAACCGATCTGGGTCAGGTGCACCTCGTTCGGGCCCAGCCGCCACTCCGGGTCCAGCGCCAGCCCGACGTGCGGCATCTCGAGCAGCGGCCGGTAGAGCTCGGCCTGCCGGACGAAGTCGGTGCGGCCGGGCTGGAGGTCGATGACCACGTACACGCCCGCGGCACCCGCGGCCTCGACCCACGGCCGCAGCAGCTCGATGTCGGCCTCGTTGGAGTAGTCGCCGTCCCTACCCGCCTCCGTCGAGGCGACGGTCGCGATGATCTCGAAGGCAGGCACGACCGGGACGTCGACGAAGGGGTCGTACGCGGCGGCGTGGTCGCGCGCCCGCTGGATCGCGGCCTCGAGCGGCTGCTCCCCCAGCACGCCCAGCGAGCCCGTCCCCGGATGGCCGTAGAGCGCGACGAGCATCCGGCCCGGGAACAGCAGCTGCCCACCTCCGGGCAGCTGGGTGCCCGTGGCCGCCGTCTCCACCTTCCAGTCCAGGCCCTGCTCCGCGGCGAACCCGGCGCCGAGCGCGATCACGGCGTCCGTGCCCTCGGCCGCGAGCGCCTCGACCGTGCCGGCCGAGGCACGCGGGTCGGTGCTCCCGTCGGTGGGTTGCACGAGTGCCCCGGCGGCGCGGGCCGTGGCCACAGCCGCGGGTGAGGCGTCGCTCCCGGCCAGCACGACCGCGCCGTCCAGCGGATCGGCGCGCGGGAACTCCGGCAGCGGGTCGACGTCGGTGTCGTCCGTCTCGGTGGAGTCGGCGTCGGTGGGGTCGGCACCGTCGTCCTCGGCACCGTCGTCCTCGGCACCCAGGGCGACGAGTGCCTCGGGGTCGAGACCGGCCACCGCGGCGACGTCGCCGTCCGCACCGACGGTCTCCACCTCGTCGAGGTCCAGTCCGGTCACGGCGGCCACCGCGTCGGCGTCGGCCGGGACGGCGCGCACCTCCGGGCCGTCGTCCTCGTCGGACCCCGGCCCGTCGGCCTCGCCCACGGCCAGCACGACGTCGGAGCCCAGCCGCTCCAGCTCCTCGGCGACGTCACCGTCCCCGCCGCGAGCGGGCTCGACCAGCATCGGAACACCCAGACCGACCGCCGCGGAGGCGGCCAGGAGCATGCCGGCCCGGTCGTCCGCACGGGCGAGCACCGCGACCGGGGAGCTCTCGAACAGCGCGCGGCTCGTGCTCACCGCCTGCGCGGCGGGGTCCTCGTCCGCGACGAGGGTCAGGCCGGCATCGAGCTCCGACAGGACCGGGGCGGCCGCGTCATCCTCCGGGGAGGACGGCGACCCCGCGCCGTCGGTGTCGGGTCCCGAGTCGTTCCCGGAGCCGGTGCAACCGCTCACGACCAGCGCGAGCGCTACGGGCAGGGCTGCCACACGAAGCCGCACGGTCCTCCTTCAGTCCGGTGTGCGACGCCGCGGGAGTCCGTGCGGCGACGCCGGCGCACCATCCGAGCCTAAGGCCACCGAGCGGACGGCGTCGGTCCGCTCAGCCCCGGCCCAGCGCCCGCTCCACGTTCTCCACCATGCGGGTGAGGACCAGCACGGTCCGCTCGTACTCCTGGCGCGAGAGGCCGTCGGCGGTGTGCCGGCGCACCCGGCCGACCGCTCGCGAGACGCGGTCGTGCGCGGCGGCGCCCTCGGCGCTCAGGTGCAGGGAGCCGGCGACGGTCCGGTCCACCCAGCCCCGCGCGGCCAGGTCGGCGAGGATCGCGCCCGCATCATCGGGGAAGTCCGCCAGGGCGGCGACGACGTCGGCCTCACGGTCCGTGCCGCCGGCGAGCGAGTGCAGCACCTGCCAGTGCCGGCGGGTCAGCCCCTCCCCGGCGACGACAGAGTCGAGCGCCTCCTCGAGCAGGGTGTCCAGTCGCTTGACCCACCAGCCGATCGGCCGCTCGTCGTCCATCCGGGCATCCTGGGCACCGGATGGCGGCTCGACAACCCGTTGGCGCCCCGACTCGCCCGCCCGGTAGACACGTGCCGTGCCCGACGACCTCGCCGCCCAGCTCCGCCCGATCACCGCGGAGGAGTGGCCGCGCTTCATCCGCGCGATGTACGACGTCTTCGGTGACGAGCCCAGCGGGCGGTACGTCGACACCCCGTCGCCGTGGGCCGAGCTCGACCGGTCCCTCGCCCTGTGGGAGGGCGACCGCGTGGTGGCGACGGCGGGGCTCTACAGCCGCCAGCTCACCGTGCCCGGCGCCGTCGTCCCCTGCGCCGGGGTCACCTGGATCACCGTCGCCCCGACCCACCGGCGGCGCGGCGTCCTCACCGCCATCATGCGCCGCCAGCTCGACGACCTCCGGGCCGCCGAGCGCGAGCCGGTCGCCGCCCTGTGGGCCGCCGAGGCGTCGATCTACGGCCGGTTCGGCTACGCGCCGGCCACCCGGCGCGGCGGGTGGACCGGCCGCACCGAACGGCTGCGTCTGCGTCCCGACGTCCCCGTCGGCACCGGGGCGGTCCGGCCGGTCGACCCCGCCGAGTTCCGCACCGCCGCCGTCGGCCTGCACGACCAACTGCGGCGCTGGGTGCCCGGCAACCTGGCCCGCGACGAGGCCTGGTGGGGCCGGTTCATGATGGACGAGCCCGACGAGCGCCGGGGCTGGTCGGCCCAGCACTGGCTCGTGCACACCGAGGCCGACGGCACGCCGACCGGCTACGCGACCTACCGGCGCAAGTCCGAGTGGAGCGAGAGCATCGAGCCCGAGGGCAAGCTCTCGGTCGGCGAGGTGCGGGCCGCGACGCCGGCGGCGTACGCCGCGCTGTGGCGGTACCTGCTGTCGGTCGACCTCGTGCGCACCGTCCAGGCGTCGACGGCCTCCGAGGACGACCCGCTGCGACACCTGGTGGTCGACCCCCGCGCGCTGCACGCCCACCCGGTCGACGCCCTCTGGGTGCGCATCGTGGACGTCGGCCGGGCGCTGTCCGCCCGCCGGTACCCCGCGCCCCTGGACATGGTGTTCGAGGTGCGCGACGAGTTCTGCCCGGAGAACACCGGGCGCTGGCACCTGTGGGGCCATCCGGCCGGCGGCTTCTGCGACCGCACGGACCGGGACCCGGACATCGTCCTGGGCATCGAGGAGCTGTCCGCGGCCTACCTGGGCGGGGTCTCCCTCGCCACGCTCCAGGGCGCCGGACGGGTGCTCGAGGTGAGCCCGGGTGCGGTCGTCCAGGCCTCGACGGCGTTCGGCTGGCCGGTCACGCCGTGGTGCCCGGACGAGTTCTGACTCAGGGGTGCTGCTGGGGCCCGGTCGGCTGGCCGCCGGCCGGGCGGTGCCGGTCGCGCTCGTAGTCGCTGATCAGGCCGATCCGCCGGACGTGCCGCTCGTCGCCGCTGAAGTCGGTGCGCAGGAACTCCAGCACCAGCTCGGTGGCCTCCTCGACGCTGTGCTGCCGTGCGCCGACGGAGACGACGTTGGCGTCGTTGTGCTGACGGGCCAGCTGCGCGGTCGCGGTGTTCCAGACCAGGGCGGCGCGGACGCCGGGCACCTTGTTGGCGGCGATCTGCTCGCCGTTGCCCGAGCCGCCGATGACGACGCCGAGCGACCCCGGCTCGGTCACGGTCCGCTCCCCCACCTCGAGGCAGAAGGGCGGGTAGTCGTCCTGGGCGTCGTACTCGAACGCCCCGCAGTCGACGGGCTCGTGGCCGGCCTCGGTGAGCGCCTGCTTGAGGTGCTCCTTGAACTCGAGGCCGGCGTGGTCGGTACCGACGAAGACGCGCATGGCGAGAAGTTTGACAGGCTGCCCGGGTGGCGGTTCTGGGGGTGGATGGCTGGCGGGGCCGCTGGGTGGGCGCCCAGCTGACCGGCCGCACGGTGGAACTGCTGGCCCTGGACGACATGGAAACCGTCCTCGCCGTCCCGGACGTGGAGCTGATCGCCATCGACATGCCGATCGGGCTCTCGGACGACGGGTTGCGTGCCTGCGACGTGGCCGCCAGGAAGCTCCTCGGACCGGCCGGCAGCTCGGTGTTCCAGACGCCGGTGAGGGCGGTGCTGAACGCGACCGACTACGCCGAGGCGCGGGCGGTCTCCCGCGCCCACACCAGTCCCCCTCGCGCACCGTCCGCCCAGGCGTTCCAGCTGGTCAAGGCGATCAGGCAGCTGGACGACGCACTGGGTGACCCGCCGTCCGAGCGGGTCGTGGAGGTACATCCGGAGCTGGCGTTCCGGGAGCTGTCCGGGCATGCGGTCACCGATCCGAAGGTCACCGCTCGCGGCACGATGCAGCGGCTCGGGGCGCTGTCCGGCGTGATGGACGTCGAGGAGGCACTGACGAACGCGCCACCGCTCGTGCCGATGGTGGACGCGCTGGACGCCTGCGCCGCGGCGTGGTCGGCTGCGCGCATCCACGAGGGCCGCGGCGAGTGCGTCGGCGACGGCGCGACCGACAGCCGCGGCCGCCCGATGCGCATCTGCTGGTGACGCTCAGGAGCCGGTGACGCGGCGGAGGATCGACAGCGGGAGCACCCGCAGCAGCGCGGCGACCGGGCGCCACGGCCACTCGGGCACGTAGCCGCGCACCGGCTCCCGCTCGATGACGTCGACCAGCGCGTCCACGCCCTTGTCCAGCCCGACGGTCAGCGGCCCGCGCCGTCCCTCGTTGATGTCGGTCGCGATGTAGCCGGGCAGGATCGTGGAGACGACGATCTGCGAGCCGTGGACGTCGGAGCGGATGCCCTCGGCGAGCGAGTTCAGCGCGGCCTTGCTGGCGCCGTAGGCCGTCCGGGTGCCCGGCATCCCGCGGACCGAGGCGACCGACGAGATGAGCACCAGGTGCCCGGCGCCCTGCGTGCGGAACAGCTCCATCGCCGCCTCGCACTGCGCGTGCGAGCCGAGCACGTTGGTGATCAGCACGGCGCGGTTCTCCGCGGCGGAGCCGGTGCCGACCGAGCCGCCCTTGCCGATGCCCGCGTTCACGATCACGCGGTCGAAGCCGCCGAACTCCTCGGCCAGCCGGGGCATCACCGCGGCCACCGACGCCGGGTCGTCGACGTCCATGGCGGCCACGGTGACCCGGATGCCGGGGTGCGCGGCGAGCAGCTCGTCGCGCAGCGCCTCGAGCCGGCCGAGCCGGCGGGCGGTCAGCGCCAGGTCGCGGCCCTGGGCGGCGAACCGGCGGGCCATGCCCTCGCCGAGGCCGGCACTGGCACCGGAGATGAAGATCCGCTGGCGGACGGGGTGCGGCATCGCACCAGGATGCCGTATCGAGCCCGCGACGCCGCGGGCTCCCGCACGACGCAACTGCGGGGAAGTTGGTGGCCGGAGACGCTCCATGGGCACCAACTCCCCCGCAGATGACGCGCGCGGGGCCTCAGCGGCGGGTGAGCTCCAGGGTCCCGGACGGGACGCTGTCCATGTCCGGGCCGGTGGAGCGGGTGCGCTTGAGCTCCCAGAAGTCGGGCAGGTTCGCCAGCAGGACGGCACCGTCGAAGGCCTTGCCGGCGTCCTCGCCGGTGGGCACCTTGCTGATGACGGGGCCGAAGAAGGCGACGCCGTCGATGTGCATGACCGGCGTGCCGACGTCGTCACCGACCGGGTCCATGCCCTCGTGGTGGCTCTTCTCGAGCGCCTCGTCGTACTCGGTGGAGGTCGCCGCCTCGGCCAGGGACGCGGGCAGGCCGGCGCGCTCCAGCGCCGGGGCGATCAGCTCGTCGAGCTCCGCCTGCTCGTGGTGCCGCAGCGTGCCCATGGCGGTGTAGAGGTCGCCGAGCACCTCGTCGCCGTGCTGCTGGGCGGCGGCGATCGCGACCCGCACCGGGCCGATCGCCTTCTTCATCATCTCCTGGTACTCCTCCGGCAGGTCGCGGCCGCGGTTGAGCACGGCCAGCGACATGACGTGCCAGTGCAGGTCGATCTCCCGCACCTTGGCGGCCTCGAGCACCCAGCGGCTGGTCAGCCAGGCCCAGGGGCACAGCGGGTCGAACCAGAAGTCGACACGGGCCTTCACGGGGGCGCTCTGCACTGCCTCGGTCATGCGGTTCTCCTCGCGGTCGGCGTCCCGGGTGGCGTCACCGGGCTCTCCCCGGGTGCCAATGAGGATCGCGGCCCGGTTGTTCCCCCGCAGGACGGGACGACGGCGGTGTGCCCGGGGTCCTACCGCGACCGCGAATGCCCTGCTCCCCGCGTGGGAAGCTCCCGGACGTGGCCGCACCCAACCTGACCCGCATCGATGCCTCCGCCCGCGCCGAACTCCTGACCGTCGAGAGCTACGACCTGGTCCTCGACGTCACCGACGGCGCCGGGCACCCCGGCGAGCGCACCTTCGAGTCGACGACGACCGTCGTGTTCGGCTGCCGCGAGCCCGGCGCCTCGACGTTCATCGACCTGGTCGCCGACCGGCTCCGCTCGGCCACCCTGAACGGCGTCGACCTGGACGTGAGCACCTGGAAGGAGGAGGTCGGGCTGCCGCTGCCCGACCTCGCCGAGCAGAACACGCTGGTCGTCACCGCCGACTGCCGCTACTCCAACAGCGGGGAGGGCCTGCACCGGTTCCTCGACCCGGAGGACGGCCAGGTCTACCTCTACACGCAGTTCGAGCCCGCCGACGCCAAGCGGATGTTCGCCTGCTTCGACCAGCCCGACCTCAAGGCCACCTTCACCCTGCACGTGACGGCGCCCTTCGACTGGCAGGTGGTCTCCAACAGCGGGAACCGGACCGTCGAGGCGGGCAACGGCGGCTCGCAACTGGTGCACTTCGCCCCCACCAAGCGCATCTCGACCTACCTGGTCGCGCTGGTCGCCGGGCCCTACGCCAAGGTGACCGACTCCCACGACGGCATCCCGCTGGGTCTCTACTGCCGGGCCAGCCTGGCCCAGTACCTCGACCCCGACGAGCTGTTCCGAGTCACCAAGCAGGGGTTCGACTTCTACCACCGGGTGTTCGACTACCCGTACCCGTTCGACAAGTACGACCAGCTGTTCGTCCCCGAGTTCAACGCCGGCGCCATGGAGAACGCCGGTGCGGTGACCTTCCTGGAGGACTACGTCTTCCGCTCCAAGGTGAGCCGGGCCCGCTACGAGCGCCGGGCCGAGACGATCCTGCACGAGCTGGGCCACATGTGGTTCGGCGACCTCGTGACCATGCGCTGGTGGGACGACCTCTGGCTCAACGAGTCCTTCGCGACCTACATCAGCACCCTGTGCCAGGCCGAGGCCACCGAGTACACGACGGCGTGGACGACGTTCGCCAACACCGAGAAGGCCTGGGCCTACGCGCAGGACCAGCTGCCCTCGACGCACCCGATCGCCGCGGACATCCCCGACGTCGCCGCGGTCGAGGTGAACTTCGACGGCATCACCTACGCCAAGGGCGCCTCGGTGCTCAAGCAGCTGGTGGCCTACGTCGGACGGGACGAGTTCCTCGCCGGGGTGCGGCGCTACTTCCGGCGTCACGAGTACGGCAACACCACGCTCGCCGACCTGCTCGGTCCCCTGTCGGAGAGCTCGGGCCGCGACCTGTCGGAGTGGGCCGACCAGTGGCTGCGCACCAGCCAGGTCAACACGCTGCGCCCGGTCTTCGACCTCACCGACGACGGTCGCTACGGCAGCTTCGCCATCGAGCAGACCGCGGTCGCCGAGCACCCGGTGCTGCGCAACCACCGCCTCGCCGTGGGGCTCTACAGCGAAGGCCCCGACGGGCTGACCCGGACGCACCGGGTGGAGCTCGACGTGGCCGGCGCACGCACCGAGGTCCCGGACCTGGCGGGCCACCCCGCCGCGGACCTGGTCCTGGTGAACGACGACGACCTGACCTACGCCAAGCTGCGGCTCGACGAGGGCTCGCTGGCCACGCTGCGCGCCCGCATCGCGGCGATGACCGATCCGCTCGCCCGGGCGCTGTGCTGGTCGGCGGCGTGGGACATGACCCGCGACGCCGAGCTCCCGGCCCGCGACTGGGTCGAGCTGGTGCTGGCCGGGGTGGGCGCCGAGACCGAGATCAGCGTCGTCCAGTCACTGCTGGCCCGGGTGCAGACGGCGCTGAACAGCTTCGCCGACCCGGCGTGGGCGCCCACCGGCTGGGCGCGGCTGGGTGACTCCGCGCTGGCCGCGCTGGAGTCGGCGCCGGCGGGCAGCGACCAGCAGCTGATGTGGTCGCGCACGCTGGCCAGCGCCGCCCGGACCGACGAGCACGTCGCGGCCCTCCGCGGTCTGCTGGACGGCTCGCGCGTCCCCGAGGGGCTCGTCGTCGACACCGACGCGCGGTGGTCCTTCCTGCACGGGCTGGTCGCCCTGGGTGCCGCGGGCGACGCCGAGATCGAGGCGGAGGCCGCCCGTGACGCCACCGCGACCGGCATCCGCCGCGCGGCCACCGCGCGGGCGCTGCGGCCGACGGCCGAGTCCAAGGCCGAGACCTGGCGGCAGTCCTTCCACGACGACGAGGTGCCCAACGCGGTGCACGAGGCGATCGTCGCGGGGTTCTGGCACCCGGCCCAGCGCGAGCTGACCGCCGAGTACGTGGACCGGTACTTCGCCGACATCCGGTCGATCTGGGACCGCCGTCCGGGCGAGATCGCCAAGAACGCCGTCCAGTACCTCTTCCCCTCCGTGGTGGAGCCGCGCACCATCGCCGCCGCCGATGCCTGGCTGTCCGACGCCACCCAGCCCGCGGCCCTGCGGCGGCTGGTGTTCGAGGGCCGGGACGGCATCGCGCGGGCGCTGCGGGCCCGCGAGCGGGACGCCGAAGCCGGCCTCTGAGGCGCCGACGACGAAGGCCCCGCCTCCCCGATCGGGGAGGCGGGGCCTCGTTCGTATGCGGTGTTCGTGGGGCGGTCGCGGGGGCCGGAGGCTCCCCGATCGGCACACGAGGTGGGGCTCCGGGCCGGTCGGGGACGGCTCCTGGCCGCGGTGCGGCCCGGAGGGCCGCGATGACCTAGTGGCGAGCGGCGGGCCGGCCGGCCTGGTCGGCCAGCTGGCGCAGCCCGTTGATGATGCCGCCGACGAGGTCTCCCCCGGCGAAGGCGGTCGTCATGGACAGCACGGCCAGCGCGCAGGCGCGGTCGGGCAGCCGCCGCGCCGCCGCTGACCCGGTGACGACCTCGACCACGCGCTGCCCGGGCGAGACGGCGATGAGCACCGCTTCGGCGGTGTTGCCGCCGGAGTAGGCGTGCAGCTCCTCGGCGCGGGAGCGGGTCGGGGTGCCCAGGTCGCCCACGTAGAGGGTGAAGCGCAGCCCGGTCTCTCGCGAGGACATGGTCAGGGCCTCGTCGAGGCGGGCCAGCTCGCGGAAGCTGAAGACCTGGTCGATGCCCTCGTCCGTGCGCGCCGCCGCGGTCCGGTTGGTCGCGGTGTCGTGGGACTCGACTTCGAGAGCGCTGGTCATCGCGGGCCTCCGGGCAGGTCGATCGCGGGAGCGACGGGGGTGTTCGGGACGGGTCCGGGCACCAGGCTCACCACGTGCCGCGGGCTCCGCCGAGCGGGCCGGCCGGCTTGGGGCGCGGAGCCGCGGTGGCACCTGTGGCAAGGCCGCCGGGGGTGGTCCCGCCGCTCACCGCGTGCGTCGCCGCGGCCTCGTCGCCGTACCGCTCGGGGTAGACGGACGAGCCGAGCGCCTGGGCGTGGTCGTCGCCGTGGCCGCCACCGTGCCCGGTGGCCTCCGGGTGCGGCTCGAACCAGATCGGGTCGTGGTTCCAGGGCTGCCCGGGCTTGTAGCGGGGCCGCCGGTTGCGTGCGGCGGGCCCGAGGGTCAGCAGCGCGAGCGCCAGGACGATGGCCAGGGGCACCGCGACGAACACGAGGATGGTCTCGGCAACGGTCACGCCACCAACTTACCGGCACCCCACTCGGTCAGCCCGCCACGCTCCCCCAGGCGGCGGGGTGTCGGTGCGCCCAGGGCCGGGCGGCCTCCAGCTGCGCCGAGAGCGAGATCAGCGTGCTCTCGTCGGCGGGCCGGCCGACCAGCATGCTGCCCACGGGCAGGCCGTCGGCGGTCCAGTGCAGGGGCACGCTCACCGCCGGCTGACCGGTGACGTTGGCCAGGGCGGGGAACGCCGAGTAGCGCTTGTTGCGCTCGAAGTCCGCGGCCCCGTCGCCGTCGGCGTCGAACCAGCCGATCGGTCGCGGGGTCATGGTCACCACCGGTGCGAGCAGGACGTCGTAGGCGGCGGTGGCCTGCACGAACCGGCGGGCGAACGACCGCAGCGCGGCCATCGCGAGCATGGCGTCGCGGGCCGTGAGCGCCAGACCCCGGGCGCGCAGCTCCCGGGTGAGCGGCCGCAGCTCGGCGACCCGCCCGGGCAGGACGGGGAGGGTGGCGCCGGACAGCGCCCACACCTGCTCGAAGGCCGGCATCACCTCGGGCCCGACGAGTCCGCCCGGCGCCTCCTCGAGGTCGTGGCCGAGGTCGGTGAGCAGCCCGGCCGCGTCCGCCAGGGCGGTGGCCACCTCGGGCTGGAGCGGCGACGCCCCGGGCATCGGCGACTCGCGGAGGACGGCGATCCGCAGCCGGCCGGGCGGGCGGTCGGCCGCGGCCAGGAACGTCTCCCCCGGCGGCAGCGGAGGCGCCCAGCCGGGGTCGCCCGGCTCGGGACCGGCCATCGCGTCGAGCATCGCGGCGGCGTCGCGCACCGTCCGGGCGAGCGGGCCGTGGGTGACCAGGCCGGTGATCTCGCTGCCGGACGGTGCGTTGCTCACCCGCCCACGCGCCGGCTTCAGTCCCACCAGTCCGGTGACGCTGGCCGGGATGCGGATCGAGCCCCCGCCGTCGCTGCCGTGGGCGAACGGCACGAAGCCGGCCGCGACCGCGACCGCCGCACCGCCGCTGGAGCCGCCGGCCAGGAGGCTCGGGTCCCACGGGCAGCGCGCCGGTCCCACCAGGTCGTTGTCGGTGTAGCAGGGGAAGCCGAACTCCGGGGTGTTGGTCTTGCCCAGGCTGATGGTGCCGGCCGCGGCCAGCCGCGTGACGACGGCGTCGTCGACGGTGGGCACGTGGTCCGCGGTGACCCGGGAGCCGGACGTCGTCCGCACGCCGGCGGTGCTGGTGAGGTCCTTGATCGCCGTCGGCACCCCCAGCAGCGGGGGCAGGTCACCGCCGTCCCGCACCCGGCGCCGGGCGGCGGTGGCAGCGGCCAGCGCCCGCTCGGGGGTGACCGTGACGAAGGCACCGAGCGCCCCGTCGAGCGCCTCGATCCGGTCCAGCGCGTGCCGCACCAGCTCGGTGGGGCTCACCTCGCCCGACCGCACGGCGGCCGCCTGCTCGAGCGCGGTCAGGTCGTGCAGCTGGGTCACGGGCGGCGAGGCTAGTCGGCGGATCGCCCACCCCCGGGCGGGCGCGGGCCGGCGGTGACGTACACAAGGAGCCATGGACCTCTCCCGTGCCGCCGCGGAGGCCCTCGACGCGGCCGACCCCCTCGCCGGTTTCCGCGCCCGCTTCTCCGGCGCCGACGAGGACGGCCCCGACCGGCTGCTCTACCTGGACGGCAACTCCCTCGGCCGCATGCCCCTGGCCACGCCGGCCGCGGTGAGCCGCGTGGTCGAGCAGGAGTGGGCGCGCGGACTCGTCGGCTCCTGGTCGCAGTGGATCGGCGCGGCCACGCGACTCGGGGACGACCTCGGTGCCGGCGTGCTCGGCGCGGGTCGCGGTCAGGTGCTGGTCGGCGACTCGACCACCGTGAACCTCTACAAGCTGCTCGTGGCCGGCGCCGCTGCCCGCCCCGGCCGGGACGTGCTCGTCTGCACCGCCGACGACTTCCCCACCGACCGGTACGTCGTCGCCGGCGTGGCCGAGGCCCAGGGCATGACCGTCCGCGAGATCGACGCCGACATCGACGAGGGCCTGGACCTCGACGTGCTCGCGGCGGCGCTGGACGAGCGGGTCGCCGTCGTCGTCCTGTCGCTGGTGGCCTACCGCTCCGGAGCGCTGGCCGACGTCGCCGAGGTGACCCGGCTGGTGCACGAGTCCGGCGCCCTGCTGCTGTGGGACCTCTCGCACGCCGTGGGCGCGGTGCACGTCGACCTCGACGCCACCGGCGCGGACCTGGCCGTGGGCTGCACCTACAAGTACCTCAACGGCGGCCCGGGGGCCCCGGCCTTCCTCTACGTGCGCCGCGAGCTGCAGGCCGAGCTGCGCTCGCCGATCCAGGGCTGGTTCGGCCAGCGCGACCAGTTCGCGATGGGCCCGGCGTACGAGCCGGCCGAGGGCATCGAGCGCTTCGGCGTGGGGACGCCGCCGGTGATCGGCATGGCCGCGGTCGAGGTCGGTGCGGGCGTGGTCGCCGAGGCCGGCATCGAGGCGCTGGCGGCCAAGGGCCGGGCGATGACCGACCTGGTCGTCGCGCTCGGGGACGAGTGGCTCGTGCCCGCGGGCGTAGCGCTGGCCTCGCCGCGGGAGGCGGTCCGCCGGGGTTCGCACGTCACCTTCGCCCATCCGCAGGCGTGGCAGCTCACGCAGGCGCTGGTCGACCGCTCGGTGGTGCCGGACTTCCGCACCCCCGACCGCGTCCGCCTGGGCCCCGCGCCCCTCTACACCCGGTTCGTCGACGTCTGGGACGCCATGGACCGGTTCCGCGCGATCCTCGCCGACCGCTCCTACGAGTCCTTCCCCGCCGAGCGGTCGCGCGTCACCTGATCAGCGGCGTCAGTCGGGCTCCGGCACGCCGATCGGGTTGCCGGTCGGCCACAGCCCCGCGGTGACGACGGCGCGGCGCACCGGGCGCAGCAGCTCGGCGAGCCGGTCGCAGCCCTGCGCACCCAGTGCGCGCCAGGGCCCGAGCGCGAGCCGGTCGGTGTCGGCCTCGATAGTGGTGACCATGGCCAGGCCGTGCGCGGTGAGGTCGCCGTCCTCCAGCCAGCCGCGCTCGGTCAGGCGGTCGGTGGCGTCGTCCCAGGCCGCGTCGTCCCAGCCGCGGGCCTTCTGCAGCCAGGCGCGGTCGGACCGGCCGGCCACCGCGGCCAGCACGTGCGCCTGCACGCCGTCGATCTCCCGGGCGACCAGCGCGACGGTGTGCCCGTCGCCGCGGTGCTCGCGGAGCGTGGTGAGCGCCTGCCACAGCACCAGGTGCGGCTCGCCGGGCACTGCCACCGCGCTGTTCGCGGCGGCGAGCGGGCGGCCGGGGTGGTCGACGGCGGCCGCCGCGGTGCCGGCCAGGTGCATGGCCTCGATCGCAACGTCGGAGCCGATCCACTCCTCCCCCAGCACCCGGCGGACCGCGGCGTCCACGCCCGCGACCCGTGCGTCCAGCGCCGCCGCCGGGGTCACCGCGTCCCACACCGCCGGCACGCGACGGGCCACGAACTCCGGCGCGAAGTTGACGAAGGTCGCGGAGACGACCTCGGCACCGACCGCGCCCAGCGGCGCCGCCCGGCCGGCGAAGTAGCCCGACCAGAACCCGCGCAGGCCGGCCGCGGCGAAGGCGCTGCCGGCCTCCTCGGCGAAGTAGGTGAGGGCGTGGAACGGCTCGGCCAGGCTCCACAGCAGCCGCGCGGTCGCCGCAGAAGTCATGAGTTCCTCCGGTGGCTCGTCGGCCCCGTCCCGAGGCTCGCCGCGAGCGTGCGAGTGGGGAGGAGGACGGGGTCCTCTTTCACGCGCTGACGCTCTCGGGCATGCCCAGCCACTCCCGCCAGCGCGGGTCGACGGTGCGGTGACCGAGCAGCCGCCACGCGGCACCGGTCGGCGGGCGCGGCGGCTGCGGCAGCGACCAGCCCAGCTCGGCCAGCGAGCGATCGGCCTTGGTGTGGTTGCACCGGCGGCAGGCGGCCACCACGTTGTCCCAGGTGTGGGTGCCGCCCCGGCTGCGGGGGACGACGTGGTCGATGCTGGTCGCCGAGCCGCCGCAGTAGACGCAGGTCTGCCCGTCCCGGGTGAACACCGCGCGCCGGGACAGCGGCACCGACGAGGGGTAGGGCACCCGCACGTACCGGGTCAGCCGGGCGACCACGGGCACCGGCAGGCTGACCCGCTCGGCGTGCACGACGTCCGCCGCCGAGTCGACCGGCTCGGCCTTCTCGGCGAGCACGAGCACGATCGCCCGCCGGCTCGAGACGACGCACAGCGGCTCGAACGTGGCGTTGAGCAGCAGAGTGGCGCTGGTCGTCCCGGGCGACGGCACGGGCACGACCGAGGGATGGTGTGGGTCGCGGCGCGGGCCTGGGTGACCCTCCGACGTCGACCCGGACGCGGCGCGCAGCACGGATCACCTCCGGTCGCCGCGGACCGCCGGTGGCTCCGAGACCCGCGGGCTGGCCCCATTCTGACCCGGAAACCTCCGATCGGCGCTGCTCAGTTTTCCGGATGGCCCGGCCGGGTGGCCCGGCACGCCGCTACCGTGGGCCGGATGCGCTACCCCGAGGCACCCCGGCTCGACCTGGTCGAGGACCTGCACGGACAGGCCGTCGCCGATCCCTACCGCTGGCTGGAGGACGACGCCGACCCGCGGACCGCGGCATGGAGCGAGGCCCAGGACGCCCTGGCCGCCGACGTGCTGGGCTCGCTGCCTCTGCGCCCGGCCTTCGCCGCCCGCCTGGAGGAGCTGGTGCACGCCGGCGCGGTCGGGCTGCCGGTGTGGCGGGGTGGGCGCGCGTTCTCCACCCGTCGCGACCCGGGCCAGGAGCACGCCGTGCTGCGGGTGACCGAGCCCGACGGAGCGGTCCGGGTGCTGGTCGACCCGGTGGCGCTGGACCCCGCGGGCACCACCACGCTCGACGCCTGGTCGCCGTCGATCGAGGGCGACCGGCTGGCCTACCAGCTCTCGGTCGGCGGGGACGAGGAGTCGCGGCTCTACGTGCTCGACGTCGCCACCGGCGAGGTCCTCGACGGCCCCGTCGACCGCTGCCGCTACTCCCCCGTCGCCTGGCTGCCCGGCGGCGAGGAGCTGTTCTACGTCCGCCGCCTGGCCCCCGACCAGGTGCCCGCGGGCGAGGAGCAGTTCCACCGCCGCGTGTGGCGGCACCGGGTCGGGACGCCGGCCGACGGTGACGTGCTCGTGCACGGCGAGGGCAGCGACCCGGCCAGCTACTTCGGCGTGCACACCAGCCGGGACGGCCGCTGGCTGGTCGTCTCCCGCTCGGTGGGCACCGCCCCGCGGGACGACGTCTGGCTGGCCGACCTGACGGCGACATCAGAGAGCGGGCCGGCGCCGCTGCGCGAGCTCCAGGTGGGCGTGGACGCCCAGACCTCGGCGTGGGTGGCGCGCGACGGCCGGCTGTGGCTGATGTCGGACCGCGGCACCCCGCGCTGGCGCCTCGCGGTCGCCGACCCCGCCGACCCCGCGACCTGGGCACCGGAGGCGTGGCGGGACGTCGTCCCGCAGCAGGACGACGCCGTCCTCACCGACGTCACCCTGGTCGACGGTCCCGACGGCGACCTGCAGGTGCTGGCGGTGCACGCGGTGGACGCCACCGACCGGCTCTCGGTCTGGGCCGCGGACGGCTCGGGCCGGCTCTCCGACGTGCCCGCACCGGGCAGCGGCAGCATCTCCGGCGTGGTCTCCCGGCCCGAGGGTGGCACCGAGGCGTGGATCGGCTACACCGACTACGCCACTCCCCCGTCGGTGCTGCGCTGGGAGGCGGGCACCGGAGCGGCGCTGCAGGACTGGGAGCGGGCGGGCGTCGCCGGCGCCGTTCCGGAGCTGACCGTCGTCGAGACCCACGCGACCTCGGCCGACGGGACGCCGGTTCACCTGTTCGTCCTCTCGGGCACCGGCACCCCCGACGCCCCGCGGCCGGCGGTGCTCTACGGGTACGGCGGCTTCAACGTCTCGCTCACCCCGGCCTACAGCGCGCAGGCGCTGTCGTGGGTCGCGGCGGGGGGCATCTGGGTGGTGGCCAACCTGCGCGGCGGCTCGGAGCACGGCGAGGAGTGGCACCGGGCCGGGATGCGCGACCGCAAGCAGAACGTGTTCGACGACTTCGCCGCCGCCGGGGAGCACCTCGTCGCCGAGGGCTGGACCACGCACGGGCAGCTGGGGATCTTCGGCGGGTCCAACGGCGGTCTGCTCGTCGGGGCGACGCTGACCCAGCGGCCCGACCTGGCGGCGGCGGTCGTCTGCAGCGCCCCCCTGCTGGACATGGTCCGGTACGAGCTGTTCGGGCTCGGGCGCACCTGGAACGACGAGTACGGCACCGCCGAGGACCCGACGGAGCTGGGCTGGCTGCTGGGCTACTCGCCGTACCACGCGGTGCGGGAGGGCACGGCGTACCCGGCGGTGCTCATCACCACCTTCGAGTCCGACACGCGCGTGCACCCGCTGCACGGACGCAAGCTGGCCGCCGCCCTGCAGCACGCGACGAGCGCCGGCGCCCCGGTCGTCCTGCGGCGGGAGGTGTCGGTCGGCCACGGCGCCCGGGCGGTCAGCCGGACGGTGGGGCTGGCGGCCGACCAGCTGGCGTTCCTGGCGCGGTACACCGGCCTGCTCCCTCGGGAGGACGCGTCCGGCGCCCCTCGCTGACAGACCGCGCCGCACCTGACACCATTCCGGTGATGGTCAGGTCACTATCCGTCGCCGAGCGTGGCGCGGTGGTGGTGGACGAGAGATCCGGGGAGCGGCCATGGTGATGACGAGCGCAGCCCCGCCCGCGGTGGTGCGGCGTCCCGGATCGAGGCTCCGCTGACCTCGCCCGCGCCGGAGGAGGCCGCTCCCGGCGCCCCCGACCGTCCGGCGACGTACCGCGAGGTCTTCGCCGTCGCGGAGTTCCGGCCGCTGTTCGGCACCTTCCTGCTCTCCACCGCGGGCGACGAGCTGGCCCGCGTGGCGCTGACCGTGCTGGTCTACCAGCGCACCAGCTCCCCGCTGCTGTCCGCGCTGACCTTCGCCATCAGCCACTTCCCGTGGCTGATCGGCGGCCCGCTGCTGTCCACGCTCGCCGACCGGCTGCCGCGGCACCGCGTGCTCATCGCCACGGACGCCGCCCGCGCCGCCCTGCTGGCGGTGATGGCCGTGCCGGGGATGCCGCTGCCGGTGCTGCTGGGCCTGCTGCTGCTGGTCTCCCTGTGCGCGCCGCCGTTCGAGTCGGCCCGGTCGGCGCTCATGGCCGACGTGCTCGACGGCGAGCGGTACGCCGTCGCCACGTCGCTGACGACGGTCACGCTGCAACTGGCCCAGGTCGTGGGCTTCCTGGCCGGCGGCGCGCTGGTCGCCCTGCATCCCTCGCTGGCGCTGGGCATCGACGCCGCCACCTTCGCGGTCTCGGCGTTGTGGCTCTCGGCGCGCCTCCAGCGCCGACCCGCGCCCGCGCCGGCCGAGGAGGGCGGCTCGCTGTGGCGGGACACCGCCGCCGGCCTGCGCTTCCTCGGCGGCACCCGGCGCATGCTGGCCATCATCGCCGTGCTGTGGGTGGGCGCACTGTTCGCCAACGCCTGGGAGGGCATCGCCGCCCCGCTGGCCGACGAGCTGGGGCGCGGCAGCATGGCCATCGGCGTCCTGCTGGCGGCCAACCCCGCCGGCGTCGTCGTCGGCGGCCTGCTGCTGGGCCGGCTCGTCCCGCCCGACCGCCGCGAGCGGCTCGTCGTCCCCCTGGTCGCGCTCTCCCTGGCGCCACTGCTGGCCGGCGGTCTGGTGGTGGCGGTGATCGGCGGCGGTACCCCGCCGTTCGCGACGCTGCTGGCGCTGCTGTTCGTGTCGGGACTCGGCGCCTCCTGGCTCATCCCGCTGAACATCTCCTTCGTGCAGGCGACCCCGCCGGCCTTCCGCGGCCGCGCGTTCGGTGTCGCGGTCAGCGGCCTCTACGGCGTGCAGGGCCTGGGGGCGCTGGCCGCCGGGCTCGCCGCGGAGGGCATGGCGCCCAGCGTCGTGCTCGCCGCCTGCGGCGGTGTCGGAATGATCGCCGTCGCCCCGGCGCTGGTTGCCTATCGACGGACGCGGGACCGGTCGTCCGTCGGAATCGACGCTGAGGGAGCATCGCGGGCATGAGCGAGTCGAGGCGGTCGCCGTCCGAGCGGACCGCTTTCTACGACGAGGTCGGCGGCTCCGCCACCTTCGAGCGGCTCGTGGCCCGCTTCTACGCCGCCGTCCGCACCGACCCGGTGCTGGCGCCGCTGTACCCCCAGGACGACTGGGAGGGCGCCGAGACGCGGCTGCGCCAGTTCCTGGAGCAGTACTGGGGCGGGCCCACCACCTACTCCGACCAGCGTGGGCACCCGCGGCTGCGCATGCGGCACGCGCCGTTCGCCATCGGCCCGGCCGAGCGCGACGCCTGGCTCACGCACATGCGCGACGCCGTCGACTCCCTGGATCTGCCCGCCGAGCAGGACGCCACGCTGTGGGGTTACCTGGCGATGGCGGCGCGCAGCATGCAGAACCGCTTCCCCGCGGACGCCGGCAGCGACCTCACCCCCTAGTCCCAGCCCGGCCCCCGGCCGACCCGATCCCCGAGGAGCCCGGTGCCACCGGAGCCGACGACCGTCCCGTCCACCGAGTGGTGGCGGGACGCGGTCTTCTACCAGGTCTACATCCGCAGCTTCGCCGACGGGAACGGCGACGGCGTCGGCGACCTCGCCGGCCTGCGTGGGCGGCTGACCTACCTGCGCGATCTCGGCGTCGACGCGCTGTGGATCACGCCCTTCTACCCGTCGCCGATGGCCGACCACGGGTACGACGTCGCCGACCCGCGCGACGTCGAGCCGGTGTTCGGCGACCTCGCCGAGTTCGACGCCCTGCTCGCCGAGGCCCACGCCCTGGGCATCCGCGTGACCATCGACCTGGTCCCCAACCACAGCTCGCACGACCACGAGTGGTTCCAGGCGGCGCTCGCCGCCGGGCCCGGCTCTCCCGAGCGGGCGCGCTACCTGTTCCGGGACGGCCGCGGGCCCGACGGCAGCGAGCCGCCGAACAACTGGCCCTCGGTCTTCGGTGGGCCGGCGTGGACCCGTGTCCCCGACGGCCAGTGGTACCTGCACATCTTCGCCCCCGAGCAGCCCGACCTGGACTTCGCGAACCCCGAGGTCCTCGCCGACCTCGAGGAGACGATGCGTTTCTGGCTGGACCGCGGGGTCGACGGCTTCCGCATCGACGTCGCGCACGGCATGGCCAAGCCCGACGGTCTGCCCGACATGGTCCCGATGGACGACACCGGGCTGCTCGACGACCACGGTCCCGGCGACCACCGCTTCGACCAGGACGGCGTCCATGTCGTGCACCGGCGGATCCGCTCGGTGCTCGAGGAGTACCCCGGCCGGATGGCCGTGGGCGAGGTGTGGGTCTCCGACGACGAGCGGCTGGCCCAGTACCTGCGCCCCGACGAGCTGCAGCTGGCGTTCAACTTCAAGCTGCTGACGGCGGAGTGGACGCCCGCTGCCCTGCGCGACGCCGTCTCCCACTCGCTGGCCGCGGTCGAGGGCACCCCGGCACCGGCGTGCTGGGTGCTGTCCAACCACGACCGGCCCCGGCACGTGACGCGCTATGGCGGCGGGGAGCTGGGCACCCGCCGGGCACGGTCGGCCGCGCTGCTGCAGCTGGCCCTGCCCGGAGTGGCGTACCTGTACAACGGCGACGAGCTCGGCATGCCCGACGTCGACCTGCCCGATGCGGCGCTGCAGGACCCGATCTGGTTCCGCTCCGGCGGCCGGGAGCGCGGGCGCGACGCCTGCCGGATCCCGGTGCCGTGGTCGGGCACCGAGCCGCCCTACGGCTTCTCCTCGGGCTCCGCGACGTGGCTGCCCATGCCGGCGGGCTGGGCGGAGCTCACGGCGGAGGCACAGGCCACCCAGCCTGCGTCGATGCAGTCGCTGTACCGGACGGCGCTGGCGCTCCGGGCCTCCTCGCCCGCGTTCGCCGGGGCGGAACTGGAGTGGTTACCGGCACCCGAGGGATGCCTGGCGTTCCGCCGCCCGGGAGGACTCGTGTGCCTGCTCAACCTGTCCGGTGCGGCGGTTCCGCTGCCGGAGGGCTCCGTGCTGCTGGCCAGCGCCGAGGTGGGCGACGGCTCCCTTCCCGACGACGCCGCGGTGTGGCTGGTGGCCTGAGCCAGGGGCCGCCCGGTGGGTGGCACACCGCCCGAGGGCGTAGTGCAGACTCTCCGTGATCCGGAGCGCCGGCCGTGCGGCCGGCGCCGACCCGCCGTTCAGGAGGATTCGTGGCCACCGCTTCGATGCCCGCGCAGCCGCTGCGCCCGCTCGTTCTCGCCGACCTGGTGCCCGCCGTGCGCGCACGCAACGTGGTCCTCGTGGCGCTCGGGGTGCTGCTGACCGCGGCGCTCGCGCAGGTCTCGGTGCCGGTCCCCGGTTCGCCGGTGCCGATCACCGGCCAGACGCTGGCCGTCGTGCTGACCGCAGCCGCGCTGGGCCCGGTGCGCGGCATCGCGGTGCAGGTGGCCTACATGGCGTGCGCCCTGGTCGGGCTGCCGTTCTACTCCGAGGCCAGCGGCGGCGTCGACGTCGTCTTCGGGGCGACCGGTGGCTACGTCGTCGGCTTCATCCCGGCCGCGTTCCTCATCGGTCTGGCCGCCAAGCACGGCGCCGACCGCAACCCGCTGAAGTCCGTGCCGCTGTTCATCGCGGGCCAGGCGGTCATCTTCGCCGTCGGCGTGCCGTGGCTGGCCGTCTCCGCCGACATGTCGGCGGCCCAGGCTCTGGACGCCGGCTTCTACCCCTTCATCCTCGGCGGCCTGGTGAAGGCGGGGGTCGCCGCGGCGGTCCTCGGCACCGCCTGGAAGGCCACCCGCCGGGCCTGACGCCCGCTCGCACGACGACCCCCGGACGCCTCGGCGCCCGGGGGTCGTCGCGTTGCCGGGTCCTTGCCCTTACGGGCCCTCGTGTCGCGCGCGTCACGGGGCCGGCCCGCACCGGGCGCAACTCCGGGGAACGTGGTGTCCAGAACGCGGCCCGAGGGCCTGCTCCCTGCAGATGGCCCGGGGCGGCCCGGTCTCGCGGGCGTCAGTCCGCCGGCTCGTCGGCCCAGCGGGCGAGGAACTCCTTCTCCTCGGGCGTGAGCCGGCGCGGGCGCTCGAGGGCGAAGTCGAACGGCACGATCTTCGTGCTGCCGGTGACCGCCAGCTTGCCGTGGTCGAAGACCTCGTAGCGGCACAGGAAGGTCGCCGCGCGGACGTCGGTGACCCAGACGTCGATCTGCAGCGGCTGGGACGAGTAGACGACCTGGCGCTTGTAGGCGATCTCGTGCGCGGCGACGATCAGGCCCCGCCGTTGCCCGGTCCTCAGGTCGTGCGCGGGCTGCTCGCGGAACAGGCTGATGCGGGCCATCTCGAAGTAGCCGAGGAAGGCCACGTTGTTGATGTGCTGGTAGGCGTCCATGTCCGACCAGCGCATCGGGACCGCAGCGGTGTGCCTCACACCGCCACCCTGCCCTACCTCTCTCCGGCGCCACGACCGGACCCGCGCACGCGCCTACGGTGAGGCGATGGGGGACGCCTGGCCCGCCGACCTCCCCGGGGTGCTCACGCTGCCGTCCGGGCGCAGGGTGCTGGGCCGCGGGCTGGGGACGCCGTCCCCGGTTCCTCCGCCGGAGCTCGGGGTCTACCTGCTCGGGCGCCCACCTCCGGCCGTGGCCTGGGATCAGCACTGGGTGCGCTGGCGGGACTTCGGCCTCCCCCGGGACCCGGCCGAGCTGCGGACGGCGCTGGCCGCGGCCTGGGAGCGAGCCGCCGGCGAACGGGTGGAGATCGTCTGCGGCGGCGGCACCGGACGCACCGGCACCGCCCTGGCCTGCCTGGCCGTCCTGGACGGCGTCCCTGCCGAGGAGGCCGTCGCCTTCGTCCGCCGGCACTACCGCCCGCGCGCGGTGGAGACGCGACGTCAGCGCCGGCTGGTCAGCAGGCTCGTGGCCGGCTGAGGGCCGGTCAGCCGGCCAACCGCCGGGCGACGCGCTCCTGGCCGGGGCCGGACAGGTCGGCGACGGCCGCCGGACGGCCCGCCACGGTCATCAGGAGCGCCTCCGCGGCGCCCCGGACCTCGGGGCCACGGCCGAAGGACCAGTCGATGTCGGTGGCCACAAGCCGGACGTCGCGCACGCGCCAGGCACCCAGCAACGTCGGGGCGAACAGGGCCGTGCGCAGCGCCGGCACCAGGCGCTCGGCCGGGATGTGCCGGTGCAGGCCGAGCGGGCGCCGGATGTCCTGCTGGTGGATCATCCCGTCTGTCAGCGCGATCGCACCGCCCATCCCGGCGGTCAGCCCCGTCGGGGTGAGATGGCTGTCCAGGAGGCGGAGCAGCTCCTCGGGCGTCCGGGTGCCGTACTCCCGCAGTCCGATGGCGTTGGCACGGTCGACGCTGAACAACCCGCGCGCGAGCCGTTCGGCCAGCTGCCGGGCGCCGAGCTCGTCGTAGCTCAGCACGTGCGCGACCACGTCCTGGACGGTCCAACCTGCGCACAGCGAGGGCACCCGCCACTGCTCCGGGGACAGGCCGCTCAGCAGGTCGCGCAGCTCCTCGCGTTCGGCGCGGGCCAGGTGCATGACGGACATCTGCGCTCCGGGGAGTCTCGGTCGCATCGGTCACGACGGCTGGCCGGAGCGTAGGGCGCCTCGCGCGTGCCCGGCCAGCCCTCGCCCTCCGGTCGCCCGCGCGGGCCGGCGCTCATCGCGCGACCCGGGCACCCCCGGACGGAGCCTTCCGGAACGACGACGGCCGGCGCGGAGCAGGTGCTCCACGCCGGCCGTCGGCCGATTGCTCGGCTCAGTCGCGGGACAGCTTGCGGTAGGTCGCCCGGTGCGGCCGGGTGGCGTCCTGACCGAGGCGCTCGACCTTGTTCTTCTCGTAGTCGGCGAAGTTGCCCTCGAACCAGAACCACTTGGACTCGCCCTCGTAGGCGAGGATGTGGGTGGCCACCCGGTCGAGGAACCACCGGTCGTGGCTGACCACCACGGCGCAGCCGGGGAACTCCAGCAGCGCACCCTCCAGGCTGGTCAGCGTCTCGGTGTCGAGGTCGTTCGTCGGCTCGTCGAGCAGCAGCAGGTTGCCGCCCTGCTTCAGGGTCAGGGCGAGGTTGAGACGGTTCCGCTCGCCGCCGGACAGCACGCCCGCGGGCTTCTGCTGGTCCGGGCCCTTGAAGCCGAAGGCCGCGATGTAGGCGCGCGACGGCATCTCGACGTTGCCGACCTTGATGTGGTCCAGGCCGTCGGAGACGACCTCCCACAGCGTCTTCTTGGGGTCGATGCCGCTGCGGTTCTGCTCGACGTAGGACAGCTTGACCGTCTCGCCGACCTTGATCTCGCCGTCGTCGGGCTTCTCCTCGCCGACCAGCATCTTGAACAGCGTCGTCTTGCCGACTCCGTTGGGGCCGACGACGCCCACGATGCCGTTGCGCGGCAGGTTGAAGGACAGGTCGTCGATGAGCACGCGGTCGCCGAAGCCCTTGGTCAGCTTGTTGGTCTCGACGACGACGCTGCCCAGCCGCGGGCCCGGGGGGATCTGGATCTCCTCGAAGTCCAGCTTGCGGAACTTGTCCGCCTCCGCCGCCATCTCCTCGTACCGGGCCAGCCGGGCCTTGCTCTTGGCCTGGCGGGCCTTGGCGCCCGAGCGCACCCATTCCAGCTCGTCCTTGAGCCGCTTGGCGCGCTTGGCGTCCTTGGCCCCCTCCACCTGCAGGCGGGCGGCCTTGGTCTCCAGGTAGGTGGAGTAGTTGCCCTCGTAGGGATAGGCCCGGCCCCGGTCGAGCTCGAGGATCCACTGGGCGACGTTGTCCAGGAAGTACCGGTCGTGGGTGACGGCGACGACGGTGCCGGCGTACTTCTCCAGGTGCTGTTCCAGCCACGCGACGCTCTCGGCGTCCAGGTGGTTGGTGGGCTCGTCGAGCAGCAGCAGGTCGGGCGCCTCGAGCAGCAGCTTGCACAGCGCGACGCGGCGGCGCTCGCCACCGGAGAGCACCGTGACGTCTGCGTCGCCCGGCGGGCAGCGCAGCGCGTCCATGGCCTGCTCGATGCGGGCGTCGAGCTCCCAGCCGTCCTGGTTCTCGATGATCTCCATGAGCTCGCCCTGCTCGGCGAGCAGCGCGTCGAAGTCGGCGTCGGGCTCGCCCATGGCGGCGCTGACCTCTTCGAAGCGGGTCAGGGCGTCGCGGAGCGGCTTGACCGCCTCCTCGACGTTGCCGCGCACGTCGAGGTTCTCGTTCAGCGGCGGCTCCTGGAGCAGGATCCCCACCGTGGCGTCCGGCGCGAGCGTCGCCTCGCCGTTGGAGGGCTGCTGCATGCCGGCCATGATCTGCAGGACCGTCGACTTGCCGGCGCCGTTGGGGCCGACGACGCCGATCTTCGCGCCGGGCAGGAACGACAGGGTGACGTTGTCGAGGATCACCTTGTCGCCGTGCGCCTTGCGCGCGCGAACCATCGTGTAGATGTACTGAGCCACTGGGCTTCGGAGCCTTCCGTCGTCTCGCGAGCGGGGGCGGGGCCGCCGGGCGCGACCCCACCCCGTCCGTTCTCGCTGTCGATCCTCCCAGTCCAGGGCGACTACGCGTGCGCGGGCTCCTGCGAGAGGTTGTCGGTGTCCACAGGGTTCAACGTCTCGTCGCTGCCCACGTAGTCCCGCCCGCGTCGCAGTTCCTCCGCCGACGTCGGGAAGCCCTGGTCCTCGGCGCCGGCGGAGGGAGCCGGTGTGCCTTCCTCGGCCGGCCGGGCGCTCCGGTCCCGGGTGAAGACCGACCGCCCCTTCTGCAGGTTCGACCCGACCGCGAACGCCCGGATGCGCGGCTTGCTGCGCGGTCCGCTCTCGGACTCCCAGCTGTGCGTCGTCAGCGCCCCGTGGACGATGACCGGGTCGCCCTTGCTGAGGCTGGCCGCGACGTTGCCGCTCAGCGCGCCCCAGCACTCGACGTCGACCCAGAGGGTGCCGGAGTCGACGAACTGCTGGGTGGCGGCGTCGTAGCGGCGGGCGGTCGACGCCATGCGGAAGTTGGTCACGGCGCCGTTGTCCAGGCTGACGCGACGGGGTGAGTCGACGACGTTGCCGACGACGGTGACGGTGGTGTCGTTCACGGTGCTCCTCGGAGGTGCTGCGCCGGAGGGCGCGACCGGCGCGGTGCCGGCGTGCTCCGACCCTGCGGCGCGGGGACCCCGGCCGGTCCTGGTGCGGCGCATCTGTGGAACCGCCCCACCCCTGTGGACGACGCGGGGCATGCGCGCTGAGACCTCCGCCGCGCGCCGATGCGATGATCGGCGACCGAGCGCCCGTAGCTCAGCGGATAGAGCACCGGACTTCTAATCCGACGGTCGCAGGTTCGAATCCTGCCGGGCGCGCTCCCGCCGGGGTCGAGGTCACCCGCGTCCGGCCGACCCGGCGGCGACCTCAGGTCCGCTCCCCCGATGTGATTGAGACCACAGGACACGGGTAACGAGCTCCCGCCGGAACGGGGCCGGCATTCCTCTCCAATGCAGGGCGAGAGACGGGTGCGAGGGTCCATGGGTAGGACGCAGGAGCGGACACACGGTGTGCTGCTGGTCGCGGCACTGGTCGTCGGGGGGGCCGGGCTGGTCGCCGGTCTCACCGCGTCCGGCGACACCCCGGTCGCCGTGGCGCGGGCGGAGGCGCCCGACGACGGCCGCGCCGACGTCGCCGTCGGCACCTTCTCGCCCGACCGCCTCTCCGCCGGCGCACCCCCCGGAGCCGTGACCCTGGCCGCGCAGCCCGTCCGGGGAGCCGAGCAGCAACCGGCCGGGACACCGGTCATCGAGGGCCTGGCGGCCAACGGCATCCCCAACGTGGCGCTCAACGCCTACCGGGTCGCCGCGACCCGCATGAACACCACCAGGCCCTCCTGCGGCATCGACTGGTCGCTGCTCGCCGCCATCGGCCGCGTCGAGTCCAACCACGGTCGCTTCGGTGGCGCGGTGCTCAACGGCGACGGCACCTCGACGCCGGAGATCCGGGGCCCCGCTCTGGACGGCGGGCAGTTCGCCTACATCGGCGACAGCGACGGGGGCCGCTTCGACCACGACACCCGCTACGACCGTGCGGTGGGCGCCATGCAATTCATCCCCACCACCTGGCGGTCCTACGCGGTGGACGGCGACGGCAACGGCACCACCGACCCCTTCGACATCGACGACGCCGCCCTCGCCGCCGCGAACTACCTCTGCGTCGCGGGGCGGGACCTGCGCACCGATTCCGGCCAGCGCCGGGCCGTGTTCGCCTACAACCACTCCGATACCTACGTCGCCCAGGTGCTGGCCCTCGCCCGGGCGTACGCATCCGGGATCCCGGTCGCCACGCTGCCGCTGGTGGGCGACACCAGCAGCCCCGTGCCGCCGCCGTCCGGCAACTACCGGGCACCGGCCGCACCCGGGCCGGCCATCGGCGCCCAGGACATGACGCCCGCCTCCGGGGACACGGCAGGCGTGCGCACCGGCACGAGCCAGCCGCCGCCCCCCGCACCGCCCGCCCCGCCGGCCCCCTCCGGCGGCGGCACACCGCCGCCCGCCGCGGCCGGCGGCACCCGACAGCAGAACGACGCGCCGGCCCCACGGCCGGCACCTGCGCCGGCTCCCCTGCCGGCTCAGCCCGCGCCGCCACCGCCCGCGGCGGCACCGGCACCGGCACCGGCACCGCTGCCGGTCCCGCTGCCGCTGCCGCTTCCGAGCGGGCCCGCACCTGCGGCCCCGGCCCTGCCGGCCGCCGAGCCCGTCGCGGAGCTGGTCCCCGGCGTCACGTGCTCCCTGACCAGCGGACTCGGCCTGCCACTGCTGCCGAACCTGCCGCTCTGCCCGGACTAGGGCCTCAGCGCGCCGGCGGCGGCCTGCCGACACAGCGAACCCCCGGACGCGAGACGCGGCCGGGGGTTCGCTGTGGTCAGCGTGCGCGGGCCCGTCCCCTGGAGGGACAGGACCGCGGACGACTCAGAAGTAGTGTTTCCGTCCCCCGACTGCCCGCCCGGTGGCGCCGAGCACGTACAGGATGGCCCCGACGACGAGGAGGATCACTCCGATCGTCCAGAGGATCGAGATGTCGAGGAAGAAGCCGAGGAGCAGCAGGATCAACCCGAGGATGAGCACGTGGTCTCCAGTCGGTCGCAGCGGTGTGCAGTCGGCTGGAAGCTATCCGTGACGGAGCCGCCTCGAACATGCCGCGGCCCGGCTTCACTCGATCGTGATCTCGGAGTTCTCGATGCGGGCGAGGCGGACCGTCGGCGCGTCCGGTCCGAGCGGGTCGACAGCGATCACTGCCGGGGCCTCGGGCGGATGTCGGTACCGTCGGACGGTCACCGTGGCGATCACCGCCGTTCACCGAGCTGAACCGAGGACGTCTCTTCCCCATGCTGCCCGCCGTGCGACCGGCGACCCTGCTGGTGGGCGCCCTCGCGGTGACCTCGGTGCTCACCGCCCTGTCCCTCTGGATCCGCCTCCTGGCGCTGGATCCGGAGCGCCCGGTGTTCATCGTGGGCCAGAAGCCGACCGCCTTCGACAGCGCCTACCGCCTCCTCAACGCCGACGGCGAGGGCAACGTCACGACGTGGTTCTCGACGGTGCTGCTGTTCTCCATCGCCCTGGTCTGTCTGGGCGTCGGCATGCTCCTCCGCGCCCGCAGCGCACCGCTGCGCCGGTACTGGCTGGGCCTGGCCCTGGTGTTCGGCTATCTCTCGGTCGACGAGCTGGCGTGGCTGCACGAGGAGCTGATCCCGCGCATGGACGGGATCGTCGAGGCCGAGGGGGCGTTCACCTTCCCGTGGGTCGTCGTGGCCGCGCCGCTCGTGATCCTGTTCGCGGTCGTGTACGCGGGCTTCCTCTGGAAGCTGCCGCGCCGCACCGCCGCCCTGTTCGTGCTCGCCGGCCTGCTCTACGTCGGAGGCGCCCTGGGCCTGGAGGCCGTCGGGGGGTTGTTCTACGGCGACGACCTGGGCGCGAATGTCGCCTACGTGCTGGTGACCACCGTCGAGGAGTGCCTGGAGATGATCGGCGCGGCGTTGTTCCTCTACGCCGTGGCCCGCTACGCGGAACGTGAGATGCGCGCCGGCCGCGCCCCGGACGATCAGCGCGCGGACGGCGGGCGGAACACAGCGAACGGATCGGTGACCGCCAGCTCCGGGGTGACGAACCGGTAGAGCGCGGCCGGCCGGCCACCGGCACGACCGGACGCAGCCTGCTCCCCCGTCGGCTCCAGCACGCCGCGCCGCAGCAGCACCCGCTGCAGGTTCGTGGCCGTGACGTCGTGGCCGAGCGCGGCGACGTAGAGCTCGCGCAGCTCCGCGATCGTGAACTCCGGCGGGGCCAGCGCGAACCCGACGTTGGTGTACGAGAGCTTGGCCCGCAGCCGGTCCAGCGCCGAGCGCACGATCGAGCCGTGGTCGAAGGCCGTCACCGGTAGCGCGTCGACCGGGTGCCACGCGGTGTCCTCGGGCAGCGCCGGATCCAGGTGCGAGGGGATGAGGCCCAGGTAGGCCGTGGCCACCGTCCGCCCCCGGGGATCCCGACCGGGGTCACTCCGGGTCTCCAGCTGCTCCAGGTGGCCGAGCACCTCGACCTCGACCTTGGCCGCCAGCTGCCGCGCCACCGACGCCCCGAGGGTCTCCTCGGCGAGCAACGGCCCGCCGGGCAGGGCCCACGCGCCGGCGAAGGGCTCGTTCGGCCGCTCCCAGAGCATCACGTGCAGCCGGCGCGCCCTGACCTGCAGCACCACGGCCAGCGCCTGGTGCGGATAGGCCGGGCGCTCCGGCGACGACCACACGGAACCCATGCCCGGGAATGCTAGGGTCTTGCCACGAGGTTTTCGCCTGATAGTCAGAAACCCCACCCGCATGGAGGTCCCCGTGACCGCGACGCTGCCCGCCCCTCCCGCCGCCGGCTGGACGCCCGACCAGTGGCAGCACTGGCACGACGAGGTGCGCCGGCTCGCGCGCGAGAAGGACGTCGTGATCCTGGCGCACAACTACCAGGCGCCCGAGATCCAGGACGTCGCCGACCACGTGGGCGATTCCCTCGCCCTCTCCCGCCTCGCCGCCGCCAGCGAGGCCGGCACGATCCTCTTCGCCGGCGTCCACTTCATGGCGGAGACCGCGAAGATCCTGGCGCCGGAGAAGACGGTGCTCGTCCCCGACGCGAACGCCGGCTGCTCGCTGGCCGACACGATCACCGCCGACCAGCTGCGCGCCTGGAAGGCCGAGCACCCCGGCGCCGTCGTCGTCTCCTACGTGAACACCTCCGCCGAGGTGAAGGGCGAGACCGACATCTGCTGCACCTCGTCCAACGCCGTCGAGGTGGTCGAGTCGATCCCGGTGGACCGGGAGATCCTCTTCCTGCCCGACCAGTTCCTCGGCGCACACGTCCAGCGGGTCACCGGCCGGCAGAACATGCGCATCTGGATGGGCGAGTGCCACGTGCACGCCGGCATCTCCCCCACCGACCTGCGGGCCAGCGTCGAGGCCGCCCCCGACGCCGAGCTGCTCGTGCACCCCGAGTGCGGCTGCGCGACCAGCGCGCTGTGGATGGTGTCCGACGGCCAGCTGCCCGGCGAGCGCGTGCACATCCTCTCCACCGGCGGGATGCTCGACGAGGCACGCCGGACGACGGCGAAGCGGGTGCTCGTCGCCACCGAGATCGGCATGCTGCACCAGCTGCGCCAGGCCAACCCGACCACGGCCTTCGAGCCGGTCAACTCTCGCGCCGCGTGCCCCTACATGAAGATGTCGACGCCGGAGAAGCTGCTGCGCGCGCTGCGCGAGGGCCGCGACGAGGTGACCGTCGACCCCCAGGTCGCCGCCCGTGCCCGCGCCGCGGTCGAGGCCATGGTCGCCATCGGCACGCCGTCACCGGTCGGTGAGTGAGGTGCGGAACCGGGTCGCCACGCTGGCGCCCACAGTCGTCGCCGCGCTGCCCCTCCCGGCGGCCGAGCGGGAGCGGATCACCGACGTCGTGGTCGTGGGCAGCGGTGCCGCCGGGCTGATGGCGGCTGTTGCGCTGGCCGAGGCCGGGCGCGCGGTCACCGTCGTCACCAAGGGCGAGCTCGGTGCGGGCAGCACGCCGTGGGCCCAGGGCGGCCTGGCCGCCGTGCTCGGTGCCGACGACGACGCCGAGCTGCACGTCCGCGACACCCTCGTCGCCGGCGCCGGGCTCTGCGACGAGCCCGCTGTGCGGACCCTGGTCGCGGAGGCGCCCGGGGCGATCGCGGAGCTGCAGGAGCTCGGCGCCCGCCTCGACCTGGACGACGCCGGCCGGCCCGCGCTCACCCGCGAGGGCGGGCACAGCCGCGACCGGATCGTGCACGCCGGGGGCGATGCCAGCGGCGCCGAGGTCACGCGGACGCTGGCCACCGCGCTGCGGGCCCGCGGCATCGCGGTGCTCGAGCACACCGTCGCGCTGGATGCGCTGCACGCCGCGGACGGCGGCGTCGCCGGAGTGCGGACCGCCCGCATCACCGACGACGGCGCGCTCGCCGACGTCACCGACCTGCGCGCCCGCGCGGTGGTGCTGGCCACCGGCGGCTTCGGTCAGGTGTTCACCGCCACCACCAACCCGGCCGGCGCCACCGGCGACGGCCTGGCGCTCGCGCTGCGCGCCGGGGCCGAGATCGCAGACGTGGAGCTCGTGCAGTTCCACCCGACGGCGCTGTGGACCGGCGCCGGCGCGCGGGGTCAGCAGCCGCTGGTCTCCGAGGCGGTGCGCGGCGAGGGCGCCGTGCTGGTCGACGCGGACGGGAACCGGATCATGGCCGGCGCCCACCCGCTGGCCGACCTCGCGCCGCGCGACGTCGTCTCGGCCACCATCGCCGCCGCCCTCCGCGCCACCGGCGCCGACCACGTCTTCCTCGACGCCCGGCACCTGGGTGCGGAGTTCCTCGAGCACCGCTTCCCGGGCATCGTGCGGGCCTGCCGCGACGCCGGCCTCGACCTCGCGCACCAGCCGGTCCCGGTCGTGCCCGCCGCGCACTACGCCTGCGGGGGCGTGCTCGCCGACCTCGACGGACGGACCGGGGTGCCCGGCCTCTTCGCCGTCGGCGAGGTCGCCTGCACCGGCGTCCAGGGTGCGAACCGGCTGGCGTCGAACTCGATCACCGAGGGGCTGGTCGCGGCACGCCGCTGCGCGGAGCTGCTCGCCGCCGAGCTGCCCGCGCTCGCCGGGATCGCCCCGCCCACGACCGGCGGCGACGCGGTCGACCCGGCCGCTCGGGCCGCGATCACCGCGGCGACCACCCGGCACGCCGGTGTCCTCCGCGACGCCCACGGCCTCGGCGAGCTGACCCGGACGCTCGCCGCCGTCGACCGGGCCGCCGGTCCGCTCGGCCTGGCCGCGGTCGAGGCGACGGCGCTGCACACCGTGGCGACCCTCCTCGCGTCGGCCGCGCTCGGGCGTCCCGAGAGCCGGGGCTGCCACCGGCGGCTCGACGCCCCGGAGACCCGGCCGGAGTGGCAGGTCCGCCTGGTGCACCGGCTGGACCGCACCGGGCACGTGCGCACGCGCACCGTGCCGGTGCAGGCCGGCGCCGACGAGCAGGTGGTCGCGTGACCGGCCCGTTGCGCGACGGGCTGGCGGCCGCGCTGCTGGCCGACGGGCTCGACCCCGTCGCCGTCGAGCGGCTGATCCGTACCGCCCTGGACGAGGACCTCGCCTTCGGTCCCGACGTGACGACGGGGTCCACCGTGCCGGCCGACGCCGTCGCCACCGGTGACGTCACGCCGCGCAGCGTCGGCGTGCTCGCCGGGGTGCACGTGGCCGCGGCCGTCTTCGACCTCGTCGGCGGCCCCGCCGTGGACATCCTGGTGCACGAGGCCGACGGCGCGGTCACGGAGCCGGGACTGCCCGTCCTCACCGTGACCGGCCCGACCCGTTCGCTGCTCACCGCGGAGCGGACCGCGCTGAACCTGATCTGCCATCTGTCGGGCATCGCCTCGCTCACCCGGCAGTGGGCCGACGCGATCGAGGGCACCGGGGCGGCCGTGCGCGACACCCGCAAGACGACGCCGGGCCTGCGGGCGATGGAGAAGTACGCGGTGCGCAGCGGCGGCGGGGTCAACCACCGGATGGCTCTGGGCGACGCCGCGCTGGTCAAGGACAACCACGTGGCCGCGGCCGGGGGCATCGCGGCGGCGGTGCAGGCGGTGCGGACGACGGCGCCGGACATCCCGCTCGAGGTCGAGTGCGACACCCTCGACCAGGTGCGCGAGGCGATCGCGGCCGGCGTGCAGCTGGTCCTGCTGGACAACTTCTCCACCGCCGACACCCGCGACGCCGTCGAGCTCGTGCGCGGGACCGGCGTGCGGCTGGAGGCCAGCGGCGGGCTGGACCTGTCGCGGGCGCGCGAGGTGGCCGCGACCGGCGTCGACTACCTGGCCGTCGGCGCGCTCACGCACAGCGCCCCGGTGCTCGACCTGGGTTTCGACCTGCGCTGAAGCCGGCCCGCCCACCGTTCGTGCACGAGCTGTCGTCCCCGGCGCTGCACGAGCGCAGTTCGTGCACGAACGGCCGCGAACCGGTCAGCGCTGGTCGGGGTGCACCCAGCCGATCGCGGGGGCCACGTGCTGCACGATGTTCTCGAGCAGCCGGGCGTTGAACTCGACGCCGAGCATGTTGGGCACCGTGATCAGCAGGCTGTCGGCCTCGCGGACGGCGGCGTCCTTGGCGAGGTCCTCGGCGAGCCGGTCGGGCTCGCCGACGTAGCTCTTCCCGAACCGCGCCCGCACGCCCTCCAGGACGCCGACCTGGTCTTGTCCGGGGTCGCCGCCGAAGTACTGACGGTCGAGATCGCTGACGATCGGCAGCACGCTGCGGCTCACCGACACCCGCGGCTCGCGCTCCCAGCCGGCCGCCCGCCAGGCCTCGCGGAAGCGGGCGATCTGCTCGGCCTGCAGCTCGTCGAAGGGGACGCCGGTGTCCTCGACCAGCAGCGTGGAGCTCATCAGGTTCATCCCCTGGCGGCCCGTCCACTCGGCCGTGGCCCTCGTCCCCGAGCCCCACCAGATGCGCTCGGCCAGGCCGGGCGACTGCGGCTGGACCGCCAGCCGGCCGGGGCGGCCGCCGGTCATCTTCGGGTCGGCGTCCACGACCGGCTCACCCGAGATGGCGGCCAGGAAGAGCGCGGTCTTCTGGCGGGCCAGCTCGGCGTCGTCGCTGCCGGGTCCGGGGACGTAGCCGAAGGCCTCCGAGCCGCGCAGCGCCGTCTCCGGTGATCCCCGGCTGACGCCGAGCTGCAACCGGCCGTCGCTGATCAGGTCGGCCGCGGCTGCCTCCTCGGCCATGTACAGCGGGTTCTCGTACCGCATGTCGATGACGCCGGTGCCCAGCTCGATGCGCGAGGTGCGGGCGGCCATCGCGGCCAGCAGCGGGAAGGGCGAGGCGAGCTGCCGGGCGAAGTGGTGCACCCGCACGTAGGCGCCGTCCAGGCCGATCTCCTCGGCCGCCTCGGCCAGCTCGACGGTCTGCACGAGCGCGTCCCGGCCGGTGCGCACCTGCGAGCCCGGGATGGGTTGCCAGTGCCCGAAGTTCAGGAAGCCGATCTTCTTGTCCACGCCCGACCCAGCGTCGCCGCGCCGCACCGTGTTCCCGGGATGACCCGGGCCCGCGGCAGCGTTCCCCTCGGCAGCGACCGCACCGGGCGGTCCAGAGGGAGGGGATCCCCATGCGCGCCACCGTCGACGGCAGCGTCATCGCCGAGGCCCCCGAGTCCGACCTCGTCCGCATCGAGGGCAACTGGTACTTCCCGCCGTCCGCCGTGGTCGCCGGGTCGCTCACGGAGAGCCCGACCGCCTACACCTGCCCCTGGAAGGGCGCGGCCCAGTACTGGGACGTCGTCACCCCGTCCGGGACGACCCGGGACGGCGCCTGGAGCTACCCCGACCTCAAGCCGTCGGCCGTGGAGCGGGTGGGCACCGACTTCGCCGGCTACGTCGCCTTCTCCCCCGGCGTCACCGTCGGCGACTGAGGAGCGGGACCACGTCCCGGCCCTGACACCCAGGGACGGGCGCGTCCGTCCGATCTGCCGGACGTGGAGGCGCTCCTTCGGCAGATCCTGCCTGCAGTCTCCCACTTCTCACACACGGTGACGGCACGATTACGACTCTCCGTGGACGAGTTCCGTCACTTGGCACCTCCGATGCGTAACCCTGACCCGGTGAGTCATCCCGCCTCCGAGACGCCGTGGCAGCCCACCGGCACGCCCAGCGCGGCTGCCCGGCAGCGCATGCGGGCCATCGACACGCTGCTGGCCGACCGCGGCCAGCTCTTCCAGGCGCTGTTCCTCTCCGCACCGATCGCCAAGGCCCTCGTCGACCTCGACGGTCACGTCCTCGTCGCCAACCCGGTCATGTGCGCCCTGACCGGGCGCAGCGCCGACGACCTGGCCGGCCGGCACATCGACCTGCTCGCCCACCCCGACGACCCGCCGGTCGGCGACCTCGGCCTGGCCCCGCTGCCCGGCGAGCCCGTGCTGGACCCGAACCTGCTGCTCGACGGCGAGCGCCGGCTGCGCCGCTCCGACGGCACCGAGCTCTGGGTCGTGCAGGCCCACGAGGTCGTCCGGCACAACAACGGCACCCCGCAGTTCGTCGTCCTCTCCCTGGTGGACGTCACCGATCGCCGCCGGGCCGAGGACGACCTGGTGCGGCGCGCCTTCACCGACCCCCTGACCGGGCTGCCCAACCGCCGCGCGCTCACCGACCGCCTGCGGCACGCCGTCGCGCTCTCCCGGCGCCGGGGCCTGCAGGTCGGTCTGGTGCACCTCAACATCGACCGGTTCCGCGCGGTGAACGACACCCTCGGGCACGAGGCCGGCGACATGCTGCTCAGCCAGGTCGCCGACCGGCTGCGGTGGAGCACCCGCGTCGAGGACACCGCCGTGCGGCTGGGAGCTGATGAGTTCCTCGTCGTCGCCGAGGACGTCGAGGACCTCGAGGGGCTGCGCGCCCTGGCCGAACGGCTGCTCGGCGTCCTGGACGAGCCGTTCGTGGTGCTCGACCGCGAGATCACGCTGTCGGCCAGCGTCGGGCTGACCCTCGGCTCCGATCTGACGCCCGACGACCTGCTTCGCCAGGCGCAGAGCGCGCTCAACCGGGCCAAGGCCGACGGCAGCCGTGCACGGGTCGAGGTGCACGAGGGGGCGCTCAGCGACAGCGACGTCGACGCGCTGCAGCTCGAGGTCGACCTGCGGCACGCACTGGACAACGACGAGCTGCGGCTGTTCTACCAGCCGATCGTGCACCTGGCCGACGAGTCGCTGCTGGGCTACGAGGCACTCATCCGCTGGCAGCACCCGACCCGCGGGCTCCTCCCGCCGGGCGCCTTCCTCGACGCCGCCGAGAACAACCGGCTGACCTCCAAGCTGGGCGCCTGGGTCCTGCGGCGCGCCTGCCACGACGCCGTCACCTGGCCCGACGAGCTGCGCGTGCACGTCAACGTCTCGGCCCGGCACCTGGCCGAGGACGGCTTCAGCGAGCTGGTCGCGGCGGCGCTGGAGGAGTCCGGCCTGGCTCCGGAGCGACTGGAGCTGGAGATCACCGAGTCGACGGCGCTGTTCGCCGCCGAGGCCACCCTGCACGCGGTCGCCGTCGTCACCGACGCGGGCGTGACCCTGGCGCTGGACGACTTCGGCACCGGCTACTCGGCCATCACCGCGCTGCACCGGCTGCCGATCCACACACTCAAGATCGACCGCTCGTTCGTCGCCGACGTCGTGGCCGAGCCCGCGACCGCAGCGCTCGTGCAGGGGCTGCTGCAGCTGGGCCGCGGCATGGGACTGCAGGTCATCGCCGAGGGCATCGAGGACCTGGACCAGGCCGCCTGGCTGCTGGACCACGGCTGCGCCATGGCCCAGGGCTACGCCTTCGGCCGGCCCGCTCCGCTGCCCAGCCCGGCGGACGTGCTCATCGGCGAGGTGACCCAGGCCCCGGCCGAGGACGTCGCCGGCGAACTGCTGCCCGACGCGCTGGAGACGCCGATCGTGCCCCAGCCCCGCACGGCCGCCGCCGAGCCGCCGCGCCGCGTGGTGCTCGCCACCGACGACACCGGCAAGTTCGGGCTGTTCGACCAGTTCGCCGACGACCCCGAGGACTGACCCGGGCTACGGCCGCGGGAGGGCGAGCGGTACGGGGCGCTTGGGCTCGCGGCCGTCCCCGGACGACGTGCCGCGCAGCCGCCGGCCGATCCACGGCGCGACGAACCCGCGCACCCAGGCCGCCTCCTCGGCCACCGCGACCCGGAGGGCGCGGGCCGGCTGCGGCGGCAACGGGGTGCGCCACTCGTCATCACCGGCCGGCACGCCCAGCGCGGTGGCCGCGGCCAGGGCCATGCGGCGGTGCCCCTCGTCGGTGAGGTGGATGCGGTCGGTGTCCCACAGCCGGAAGTCCTGGACCCAGCCCGCACCCCACTGGTCGAGGACGGCGGCGCCGGTCCGTGCCGAGATCGACCAGATGTTCGCGTTGAACACCGCGATCCTGCCGCGCGCCCGCCGCAGGATCGGGGTGTTGCGGGTGTCGACGCCGGTGGACAGCAGCACGTCGGCGCCGGCGTTCCGGAAGGCGACGACGGCGGCCTCCAGGGTCGCGGCCAGCTCGTCCGGATCCGCGCCGGGGCGCATGAGGTCGTTGCCGCCGGCGATGAGGCTGACCAGGTCGGGCGCCGCCTCCAGCGCGACGGGCACCTGCTCGGCCACCACCTGCCGCAGCAGCCGCCCGCGGATCGCGAGGTTGGCGTACTCGACGTCGCCCTCGGTGGCGGCGGCCAGGTGCTGGGCGAGCCGGTCGGCCCATCCGCGGTACTCCCCGGGGCGCGACGGGTCGGCGTCGCTCAGCCCCTCGGTGAAGGAGTCGCCGAGGGCGATGTAGCGCTGCCAGGGAGCGGAGGAGGGCGAGAACTGCACGTCCCCCACCCCATCACGCACCTGCGGCGTTCCGGACCGCCCGGCGACGTGCCGTCGCGCACAGCGCCGGTGAACGCCGCGTAAGAACCCCGCGTCGGTCCTGTTGCCGGTCAGCGGCAGGCCCGATCCGCAGTCACCATGCCCGCATGCGCATCGACGTCGCCGCCTCGCTGACCCTCTCCTCGCCCGCCTCGGCGCCCGCGCTCCTGCAGGTGGCCGTGGCCGCGCCGGTGACCGAGCAGCTGACGGTGATCTCCGGCGGCACGTTCCTGGAGCCGGCCGAGTTCGAGGTCGACGGCGCCCGGGTCCACCGGGTCCAGCTTCGACCGGGCGACACGACCATCACCTACTCGGCGTCGGTCGAGGACGGCGGCGCACCGCGCCCGGTCACACCCGCCGACTGGGCCCTGGCGCTGCGGCCCAGCCGCTACTGCCCATCGGACCAGCTCGAGGGGTTCGCGCACGCCGAGTTCGACGCGACCATGCCGCGAGCGGAGCTCGTGCCGGCGGTCGCGGCATGGGTGCACCGGCGGCTCACCTACACCTCCGGATCGAGCCGCCCGGTGGACACCGCCGTCGACACCCTGCTCCTGGGTCAGGGGGTGTGCCGTGACTACGCGCACCTGACCATCACCCTGCTGCGCGCGCTCGAGGTCCCCGCCCGGCTGGTCGCCGTCTACGCACCGGGCCTGCATCCCATGGATTTCCACGCCGTCGTGGAGGCCGACGTCGACGGCACCTGGTGCGTGATCGACGCGACCCGGCTGGCACCCACCCGCTCGCTGGTCCGCATCTGCGCCGGCCGGGACGCCGCCGACACCGCGTTCCTCACCACGCTGGGCGGCGTCGCCCGCTTCGAGGGCATGACCGTCACCGCCACCACCGCCGGGCCGCTGCCCGCACCCGACGACGCCCCGTTCCCACTCCCCTGAGTACGGCAAATGAGGGCGATGGGATGGGTCCATTCTGAGCGGACCGAGGCCGGGCGGCCGGGGCGCTAGGGGCGCGGGTTGGCGCTCCGCACCCAACGGACCTGGGTTGCTGGTGCGGGCGATGCTCGGGGTCATCCCCGAGTCGGGCGCGCAGCGACACGCGGCTGGGCGGCGACTGGTCAGCGCCAGCGGTCGGGCACCATCGCCGCGTGAGGTTCTTGCGACGTCGTTCCGGACGGTCGGCTCCGTCTGCTCCCCCTGGAGACGCCGCCGAGGGCTTCCACTGCACGGGCTGCGGCCGGTGGCACTCGGACATCCCGCAGGCGTTCCACATCCCGGGGCCGGACGCCTGGTCCCGGAAGCTCCGCAGGGTCAAGGGCTGCGAGCTCGGCAGCGACACCTGCGTCATCAACGACGAGCAGTTCTTCGTTTTGGGCCTCATCCGCGTGCCCGTCGCGGGCCTCGATGAGCCATTCGAGTTCGGCGTGTGGGTCTCGGTGTCCGAGGAGGACATCGTGCGGATGGCGGAGGTGTGGGAGACCGAGGGCCGAGAGTCGATGCCGCCGGTGCCTGGAACGCTGGCCAACAACATCCCGGTGTTCGACGAACCGACGTTGGGTCTGCCGGCGCTGGTGCACACCCAGCCGGTGGGGTTGCGCCCTCACGTCGAACTGGTCGAGAACGGTCATCCCCTGGCCTTGGAACAGCGTGAAGGCATCTCGCACGACGCCTTCGTGCAGCGGGTGGGACAGCTGCTGCACGCCGCCTGACGCCCCCGGAGCTACGGAATCTGCGCGGCCGGCCCAGTTCAGCCACTTCGGTGACAGATCGCTCGACCAGATGGACCCATCTGTCACCCCCATTTGCCGTATCACACACCCCTGACGTCGACGAGTCGACAGGTCGCCGGGTCGCGCCGGGTCGATCAGTCGCCGTCGCGCCAGGTCTCCAGCAGCCGCAGCCAGATCTCGCTGATCGTGGGATAGGCGGGCACCGCGTGCCACAACCGCGCGATCGGCACCTCGCCGACGACGGCGATGGTGGCGGCGTGCAGCAGCTCGGCGACCCCGCGGCCGACGAACGTGACGCCGAGCAGCACCTCGCGCTCGGTGTCCACGACGGCGACCGCCGTCCCGGTGTAGCCGTCGGCGAACAGCGACGCGCCCGCGACGCTCCCGATCGGGTACTCGACCACCCGGTGCGGCAGCCCGGCCTCGCGCGCCTCGGCAGCGGTGCGGCCCACGCTGGCGATCTGCGGATCGGTGAACACCACCGACGGCGTGGCGGCGTGGTCGGCGGTCGCCGCCGTCGGTGACCACGGGGCACCGTCCACCCGCTCGCCGCGGGCCCGGGCGACGATCGCCGTCGCGGCCTGGCGGGCCTGGTACTTGCCCATGTGGGTGAGCAGCTGGCGCCCGTTGACGTCGCCGACGCCGTAGAGCCACGACAGCCCATGGACCTGCAGCGTGTCGTCGACCGGCAGGTACTCCCCCGGTTCCAGTCCGACGGTCTCCAGGCCGAGGTCGGTGGTGCGCGCGGCGCGGCCGATCGCGACGAGCACCTCGTCGCCGCGGTACTCCTCGTCCCCCGCCGTCAGCACCACCTCGGTGCCCTCCCGGCGCGCCGCGGTGACGTCGGTGCCGAAGCGCACGTCCGCGCCGGCCGCGCGCAGTGCGTCCGCCACCGCATCGCCGGCCTGGGGCTCGGACCGGGGCAGCAACCGGTCGCCGCGCTGCAGCAGGGTGACCTGCGAGCCCAGCGCCTGCCACGCGGTGGCCATCTCGCAGCCCACGTAGCCGCCGCCCAGGATCAGCAGCCGCGCCGGCGCCTCCTTGGCGCTGGTCGCCTCGCGCGGACCCCACGGCGCGACGTCGGCCAGGCCGTCGACCGGCGGCAGCTTGCCCACGGAGCCGGTGCAGACGGCGACGGCGACGCGAGCGGTCAGCCGCACCTCGTCGCCCTCCGCGTCGGTGACGACGACCGTGCGTTCACCGGCCAGCCTCCCGGCGCCCCGGACCAGATCGATGCCGGTGCCCTCCACCCAGTCGACCTGGCTCGAGTCGTCCCAGTCGTGGGTGAAGGAGTCGCGGCGCGCGAGGGTCGCGGCGACGTCCTGCTCCCCGGTCACCGCCTGCTTCGCGCCGTCGACGGAGCGGGCCTCGGCCAGCACCTCGGTGCCGCGCAGCAGCGCCTTGCTCGGCATGCAGGCCCAGTACGAGCACTCCCCGCCGACGAGCTCGCTCTCCACGAGGACGGCGGACAGCCCGCCCTTCACCACGACGTCCGCGACGTTCTCGCCGGTCGACCCCGCTCCGAGGACGATGACGTCGTAGGTCCGCTCTCGCGTGATGCTCATGCCGCCATCCTGGACCGTGTGCTGGACTGGCGGCATGCCGCTCGACGCCGCCGAGTTCGCCGCCGCCCTCGGCTCGTACGCCACCGGGGTCTGCCTGCTGACCGTGCGCGACGGCATCGACGACGTCGGGACGACGGTCAGCTCGGTGATGAGCGTGTCGGCCGCGCCCCCGCTGGTCGCCGTCGGCCTCACCGCCTCCGGCTACCCGGCCGAGGTGCTCGAGGAGGTCGGCAGCTGCGCGCTGACCGTGCTGGCGGCGCCGCACGCCATCGTCGCCTCCCGGTTCTCCTCGGCCGGACGGCCCAGCGCCAGGCACCTGCTGGAGGCCGTGCCGTGGACGCGCGCCCCGGGCAGCGGCGCGATCGTGCTGGCCGGCGGCCTGTCGGCGCTGGACTGCCGGCTGGACCGGCTGGTCGAGGCCGGCGATCACGTGCTCGCCCTGCTGGAGGTCACCGAGGTGCTGCCCGGCGACCCGTCCGCGGTGCCGCTGCTGCGCCACCGCGGCCGGTACGTCGATCCGGGTGGATCGGCCGCCGGCCGGGCCTGAACGGGCGTCCCGCACGGCAGACTGCGGCCCGGTGTCACAAACCGGGCCCCGGCGGTGCTTCCTGGACATGGACCTCGTGCGGCATCTCCCGCTCCGACCGGCGGTCCCGGCGTTCGCCGTGGCGCTGCCCGCCGGCGTCGTAACGCGGATCGGAGGGAGGGACGGCGTGCCGGTTCCCGATGTACCTCCCCGCGGCGCCCTGCGCTCCGACCTCGACGCCGTCTTCCGCCGGGAGTACCAGCGGGTCGTCGCCGTGGCCGCCCGCGTGCTCGGCTCGCGCGACCAGGCCGAGGATGTCGCCCAGGAGGTGTTCCTCGCCTTCAACCGCTCCTCGGTGCCCGCATCCGAGGCGGGCGGGTGGCTGTCGGTCGCCGCGGCGCACACCGCCCTCAACCTGATCCGCTCCGGGCGCCGCCGGGCGACCAACGAGGAGACCGCGGCCGCGGCCGTCCCTCCCGTCGTGCCCGACGTCGCCGAGGACGTGGTGACGCTCGAGGAGCGCAGCCGCGTCCGGGCCGCGCTCGCCCGGCTCCCCCACAAGCAGGCCGTCGCCCTGGTGCTGCGGCACAGCGGGCTGAGCTACGCCGAGGTAGCGGCCGCCCTGGACCTGTCCCCCGGCAGCGTCGGCACCACCGTGCGACGCGCCGAATCCGCCCTGCGCAAGGAGTTGACCCGTCATGCGTCATCCCACTGACGGCGTGCTGCGCCGACTGCTCGACGAGCCGGCCGGCGTGGCCGAGACCGACCGCCGGCACGTCGCCGACTGCCCGCACTGCCTCGCCGCCCTCGCGGCCACCCGGGAGGACGCCGCCCTCGTCGGCGCGGCGCTCCGCACCGACACCGACGTCGACGTCCCGGCCGGCTGGGTGCGGCTGTCCGCCGCGGCGCACACGTCGGCGTCCCCGGCGCGCGCCACGTCTCCTGCGCCGGCCCGCCGTGGCCGGTTCGGGGAGCTGGTGCGCCGCCCCGCCGTCGCCGCGCTGGCCTTCGGCGTCGTCCTGGCCGGTGCCGGCACCGCGGCCGCCAACGACTGGCTGCAGATCTTCCGGACCGAGGAGGTCGCCGCGGTCGGGCTGCGCAGCGCCGACCTGATCGCCCTGCCCGACCTGGCGGCCTACGGCGACGTCGAGATCACCGGCGACGGCGACCTGCGCTCGGTGCCCGACGCTGCCACCGCGGCGGCGGAGAGCGGCCTGGAGGTGCCCGAGGTGGCCGCCCTGCCGCCCGGGATCACCGGGGAGCCGGAGTACCAGGTGGGGGGTGAGGTGACCGCCACGTTCACCTTCTCCACCGCGCGCGCCGCGCAGGCCGCCGCCGAGGCGGGCGAGACGCTGCCGCCTCCGCCGCCCGGCCTGGACGGCGCCTCCGTGCGGCTCGTGGCCGGGCCCGGCGTCGCCCAGGTGTGGCAGAGCGGGATGGGTGCGCCCGGGCTGATCGTGGGCCGCGCCGTGGCGCCGTCGGCCTTCTCCTCGGGCGTGCCGTTCGAGACGGTGCGCGACTACCTGCTCTCGCTGCCCGGGCTGCCCGAGGACGTCGCGGCCCAGCTGCGCACGTTCACCGCGGACGGCGCCACCCTGCCGCTCCCGGTGCCCTCGGACCTGGTCACCACCTCGACCGAGGACGTGGACGGCGAGCCGGCCACGGTGCTGGCCACCCGGGACCGGACCCTGGCCGCCGTGGTCTGGGCCGAGGACGGCGAGGTGACGGTGGTGGCCGGCCCCCTGGACACCGACGAGGTGCTCGAGGTCGCCCGGGGGCTCCGCTGAGCACCGCGGCGGCCGGCGGGGCGGCGCTCGGCGGCGACGCCCTGCGGGACGCGGCCCGGCTGGTCGCCGACCTGCCCCCGCCCGCCGCCGCCTGGTGCACGGGGCTGCGCAAGCGGTACGGCCGGCGCACCGCCGTGGACGGGGTCTCGCTGGAGGTCGGCCGCGGGGAGGTGGTCGGCCTGCTCGGGCCGAACGGCGCCGGCAAGACGACCGTCATCAAGATGCTGCTGGGCCTGGTGCGCCCCGACGCCGGCGAGGTGATGCTGCTCGGGCAGCCGGCCACCGAGCCGGCCGCCCGGGCCCGCGTCGGCTACCTGCCCGAGCTCTTCCGCTACCAGCCCTGGCTCAGCGCCGCCGAGGTGCTGGAGCTGCACGTCCGGCTCTCGGGCATGGACGTGACGGCGCGGGAGCAGCGCGAGTCCCTGGAGCTGGTCGGGCTCGGCGACCGCGCCGCTGACCGGGTCGGCGGTTTCTCCAAGGGCATGCAGCAGCGGCTCGGCCTCGCCGTCGCCCTCGTCGCCCGGCCGGAGTTCGTCGTCCTCGACGAACCCACCAGCGCGCTGGACCCGCTGGGCCGGGTCGACGTGCGCGACATCGTGCTGTCGCTGAAGTCGCGCGGCATCGCCGTGCTGCTGAACTCGCACCTGATCGGCGAGGTGGAGCGGGTGTGCGACCGGGTGGTCATCCTGGATCGGGGCCGGGTCGCGGCGTCCGGTTCGCTGCTGGAGCTGCTCGGCCAGCACGAAGTGCGGCTGCACCTGACCGGCCTGCCGCCGGCGGGCGGGACGCGGCTGGCGGCGGCCGGAAGCGTCGAGCGGGAGGGCGACTGGTTCACCGTGGCTTTCCCGGCCGACGACGAGGAGACGGTGCCCGACCTGGTGCGTGACCTGGTGGCGCTCGGCGTCCGGGTGCACGCGGTCGAGCCGGGGCGGATCAGCCTCGAGGAGCGGCTGCTGGGCATCCTGCGCGACGGAGCCGAGGGAGAGCGCTCGTGACCCGGGTCGTGCTGACCGTCGCGGGGCTCACCCTGCGCGAGGCTGCCCGCCGCCGGGTGCTGCTGGCGCTCGCGATCCTGACCCTGGTCCTGCTCGCGCTGAGCGGGTGGGGCTTCTCCCGGTTCGCCGCGGAGTCCGGCGGCACGCTGACCAGCGGAGAGGCGCGGCTGACGGCGTCGATCCTGCTCAACCTGGTCATGTTCGGCTACAGCCTGATCGCCGCGCTGGGCACCGCGTTCCTCGCCGGCCCGACGCTGGCGGGTGAGACCGAGTCGGGCATCGCGCTGGCGGTGCTGGCCCGGCCGATCCGGCGGTCGGCGTTCCTGCTGGGCAAGTGGCTGGGGCTGGTGACCTTCGGCAGCGTCTTCGTCGTCCTCGCCGGTCTGGCGCAGATCCTCGTCGTCCGGGCGACGGTCGACTACTGGCCGCCCGACCCGGCGGCCGCGCTGGCGCTGCTCGCCGCACAGACGACCGTGCTGCTCACCCTCGCCGTCCTGCTCTCGACCGTCATCTCGCCGATGGCCTCCGGGGTCGTCGCCGTCGGCATGTTCTGCACCACCTGGGTGGCCGGCGTCGTGGGCGGCATCGGCGCCTCGCTGGACAACGAGGCCGTCGCCCGCGTCGGCTCGGTGTCGCGGATGCTGCTGCCCACCGACGGGCTGTGGCGCGGCGCGATGCACGGGTTCCAGGACCCCTCGGCGCTGCTCCAGTTCGGCGGGGCCGACGGCGAGGCGTTCCCGTTCCTGAGCGTGGCCCCGCTGACCTGGGCCTACATGGCCTGGGCCGCGCTGTGGGTGGCGATGGTGTGGGGCCTGGCCGCGGTGTCGTTCACCCGCCGGGACCTCTGAACGCTGCCCGCTCGCCCACATCGGCGATCTGGTCGCCACAGAGCCGTCTTCGCGGCCAGATCGCCGATGTGGGCAGGCCCGGTGAGGTGGATCGCCGGGGCGGGGCCCCCGCTGTGCTCCTCCGCGGGCTAGCGTCGGGGGCCTCATGACCGCCCTGCCCGCACCCACCGAGTCCGCCCTGCGTCGCGCGCTGACCCGCGCCGAGCGGGGCGTGACCCTCGACGCCGTCGAGGCCGAGACCCTGCTGCATGCCCGCGGGCTGGGCGAGGGCGAACCGCTGGACCGCCTGCTCACCGCCGCCGGGCGGGTCCGCGACGCGGGTCTGGCCAGCGCCGGGCGGCCGGGCGTCGTCACCTACAGCCGCAAGGTGTTCATCCCGCTCACCCACCTGTGCCGCGACCGCTGCCACTACTGCACGTTCGTCACGACGCCGGGGCAGCTGCGCGCCGAGGGCAAGGCGCCCTACCTCTCCCCCGACGAGGTGCTCGACATCGCCCGCGCCGGCGCCGCCATGGGGTGCAAGGAAGCGCTGTTCACCCTCGGCGACCGCCCCGAGGACCGCTGGCCGGTCGCCGCCGAGTGGCTGGAGGCGCACGGCTTCGACTCCACGCTGGGCTACCTGCGCGCCATGGCGATCCGGGTGCTCGAGGAGACCGGGCTGCTGCCCCACCTCAACCCCGGCGTGCTGTCGTGGGAGGAGATCCAGCGGCTCAAGCCGGTGTCGGCCTCGATGGGCATGATGCTCGAGACCACCGCGACGCGGCTGTGGTCCGAGCCGGGCGGCCCGCACTTCGGCTCCCCGGACAAGGAGCCCGCGCTCCGGCTCCGGGTCCTGGAGGACGCCGGCCGCTCCGCCGTCCCGTTCACCACCGGCGTGCTGCTCGGCATCGGCGAGGACTACGCCGAGCGGGTCGACGCCGTCCTGCAGATCCGGGCCACCGCGCAGCGGCACGGGCACGTGCAGGAGACGATCGTCCAGAACTTCCGGGCCAAGCCGCGCACCGCGATGCAGGCGCACGACGACCTGGAGCTGCAGGAGTACGTCGCAGCGGTGGCCGTCACCCGGCTGCTGCTCGGCCCGAAGGCGCGGGTGCAGGCGCCCCCGAACCTGTCCGACTCCACCGAGCTCGGTCTGCTGCTGCGCGCCGGCGTCGACGACTGGGGCGGCGTCAGCCCGCTCACGCCTGACCACGTCAACCCCGAGCGGCCCTGGCCGAACATCGACAAGCTGGCGCAGCTGTCCGCCGACGCCGGCTTCGAGCTCCGCGAGCGGCTGGCCGCCCAGCCGCCGTACGTGCTGCAGCCCGAGCCCTGGCTGGACCCGCGGGTCCGCCCGCACGTGGACGCGCTGGCCGGCCCGGACGGGCTCGCCGTCGAGGGCGGGCTGCCGGTGGGCCTGCCGTGGCAGGAGCCGGACGAGTCGTGGACGTCGTCCGGCCGGGTCGACCTGCACGTCGAGGTGGACACCGTCGGCCGCACCGGCGACCGGCGCAGCGACTTCGACGCCGTCTACGGCGACTGGTCCGAGCTGCGCGACCGCACCGAGAGCGCCCGCGACGGGCACTCGACCGCGCTGACCGTCGGCGACCCGGAGGTGCACGCCGCTCTCGCGCACGCCGAGAACGACCCGGCCGGGCTGTCCGACGCCGAGTACCTCGCGCTGCTGGGTGCCGACGGTGCCGACCTGGATGCACTGGCGGCGCTGGCGGATCAGGTCCGCCGCGACGTCAACGGCGACGACGTCACCTACGTCGTGAACCGGAACATCAACTTCACCAACGTCTGCTACACCGGCTGCCGGTTCTGCGCCTTCGCCCAGCGGCGCACCGACGCCGACGCCTACACGCTGTCGATGGAGCAGGTCGGTGACCGCGTCGACGAGGCGTGGGCCGCCGGCGCCACCGAGATCTGCATGCAGGGCGGCATCCACCCCGACCTGCCGGGCACCGCCTACTTCGACCTCGCCCGGGAGGTGAAGAAGCGGCAGCCGGGCATCCACCTGCACGCCTTCTCGCCCATGGAGATCGTCAACGGCGCCGCCCGCACCGGGCTGTCGTTCCGCGAGTTCCTCACCGGGCTCAAGGAGGCCGGGCTCGACTCGATCCCGGGCACGGCGGCGGAGATCCTCGACGACGACGTCCGCTGGGTGCTGACCAAGGGCAAGCTGCCGACGGCGACCTGGCTGGAGATCATCGGCACCGCGCACCAGGTGGGCCTGCCGACGACGTCGACGATGATGTACGGCCACGTCGACACCCCCGCGCACTGGGTCGGGCACCTGCGCACTCTCGCGGCACTGCAGGACCGCACCGGCGGCTTCAGCGAGTTCGTGCTGCTGCCCTTCGTGCACCACAACTCGCCGATCTACCTGGCCGGCGTCGCCCGCCCCGGGCCCACGGTCCGCGAGAACCGGGCCATCCACGCCGTCGCCCGGCTGCTGCTGCACGGCCGGATCCCGAACATCCAGACCTCGTGGGTGAAGCTCGCCGACGCCGGCACCAAGGCCGTGCTGCAGGGCGGGGCCAACGACCTCGGCGGCACGCTCATGGAGGAGACGATCAGCCGCATGGCCGGCAGCGAGAACGGCTCGCTGAAGACCATCGCGGAACTGGAGGCCATGGCCGCCGCGATCGGCCGGCCCGCCCGCCAGCGGACGACGGAGTACGGCACGCCCTCGGCCGAGCGGCTCGCGACCGCGCGCTCCGAGGAGGGCCGCGCCCGGCTCACCCTGTCCATCACCCCCCGCTGAGAGCGGCCAGCTCCACCACCGCCGAGACCACCTCCTCCCCGGAGAGCAGCACGAGGTCGTTGTGGTCGGCACCCGGCACCTCCACCACCCGGTGCAGCTGAGCCGCGGCGTCGGCCACCTCCCGACTCTGCGCGGGCGGCACGATCGAATCGCCGCCGCCGTACACCACGGTCGTGGGCACCTCGACCCGGCGGACGAGCTCCGCCACCGGGTAGCGGTCCCGCAGCAGCGCCCGGACCGGGAGGAACGGGTAGTGCTCCCGGCCCACGGCGGCCAGGTCGACGAAAGGCGAGCGCAGCACGAGCCCGGCAGGCGGGTGCTCGTCGGCCAGCTCGGCCGCGACGGCCGCACCGAGGCTCTCCCCGAAGTACACGAGCCGGTCGGGCGGGACCTGCGCCCGGTCCAGCAGGAACGCCCGCGCCGCACGGGCGTCGAGCGCGAGGCCGGCCTCGCTCGGGGTGCCCGGGTTGCCGCCGTAGCCGCGGTAGTCGAAGAGGAGGACGGCGAGACCCTCCTCGGCGAGCGCACGCGCCAGCGGGGCCCGCATGCCCCGGTGGCCGCCGTTGCCGTTGGCGACCAGTACCCCGGGGGCGTCCCGCGTCCGGCCGGGGACGAACCAGCCGGCCAGGCGCAGGCCGTCGTCGGTCTCGAGCACCACGTCCCGCGCCCCCGGGACGGCCTCGCCCGCCGGGGCGACCGGCCCGGCGTCCGGCAGGTAGATGAGATGGCGCTGGAACGCCCAGAAGAGGCCCACCAGAGCAGTGCACAACAGGACGACGACGGCCGCAGCGACGACCGCCCTGCGCAGCATCACGCGATGGTCCCTCCTGCCGTCCGTGGGAGACCAGCGCTAGCGTCCGCCCATGGCACACGACCACGCCGCCGACGGCAGCGACCAGTGGCACGCGCCGCTGCGGCACGTCCGCGCGGCCGAGATGTCGACCGACACCGGCCAGACGCCCGGGATGAGCCGCAGCGAGGCGATCTCGGCGCGCACGGTCGGGTCGGAGCGGCTCTGGATGGGCCGGACGACGGTCGCCCCGGGCGCGACGTCGGGCAACCACCACCACGGCGACTCCGAGACCGCCATCTACGTCGTCTCCGGGCGCCCGGTGTTCGTCTTCGCCCGCGACGGCGAGGAGGTGCGGCTGACCCCGCAGCCGGGCGACCACGTCTTCGTCCCGCCGTTCACCCCGCACCGCGAGGAGAACCCGGGCGACGAAGAGGCCGTGGTCGTCATCGCCCGCAGCAGCCAGGAGGCGATCGTGGTCAACCTCCCGCCAGGGTCGCTCACCGAGCCCTGACCGTCCCCCGGCGCGCGCAGCCGGGGAGCCACGGTGGAGAAGGGCGGGAGCCCCCCTCCACCGCTCCGCTCAGCGGCTGCTGCCCACCATCACCGGTCGTCACCCTGGCGGCGCGCGGTGGACTCGACGCCCTCGACGACGACGGTCTCCTCGACGACGACGGGGGCTTCCCGGCCGTCGGTCTCCTCGACCAGCACGTCGGCCCGGACCTCCTCCACCGGTGGCTCGACGACCACCGGCTGCGCGGTCGGCGGCGGCGGCACCTCCTGCGGCTGACCTGTCTCCGTGCTGGTCCTCGACCCGGCCACCGCGGCGCCGGCAGCCGCTGCGCCGGCGACCACGGCCGCACCGGCGGCGACGGCCTTCCCCGACAGCCCCGCCTTGCCGCTGTCCCCGCGGGACCCGGCCGCGTCCTCCACGCCCGGCGTGCCGTAACCGAGGGAGTGTTCCTTCGAGCCCCGCCACGCGCCGCTGGCGTAGCCCGCGTCCTCGATGAGCTCCTTGAACTTCTGGAGGTCCGACTTCGCCTGCCTGCCCACGATGCCCAGCGTGTCGCCGGCGTGCTCCACCAGGCCCTCGGGCTCGTACTCGAGGCTGAGGTGCACGATCGTGGACGACGGGCCGGCGGGCTCGAACCGCACGGCGCCGGCGTTGGTCGCCCCGTCCGTGGCCGCCCAGCTGATCTTCCGGTCGGGGACCTGCTCGAGGATCGCGGCGTCCCACTCCCGGCGCACACCGGCGATCTCGGCCACCCAGTGCAGGCGCAGGTCGCCGCGCTGCTGGACCTCCTTGACCCCGCCCATGAAGTGCGGGAAGTCCTCGAACTGCGTCCACTGGTTGTAGGCCGTGCTCAGCGGGACGTCGACCTGGATGGATTCCTCGACCTTGGTGCTCATCGTTCGGCTCCTCGTCTCATCGCGGATGGTGCCCGGCCCCCGCACTACCCGTGCGGCCCGGCTGATGCACGGACCAGGCCGAATAGCTCCGCCGGGATCCGCGACGGCCCGCCGCGGCTCGTGGCCTGCCGGGAGCAGGGCAGCGCATCGTTAGCCTCGCTGTGTGGGTCTCTTCGCGACGTTCGCCTACAGCGACGGGCGGTGGACCCGAGGCGCTCCGACGGCGGTTCCGTTCCTGCTCGTCGACGTCCACGACAGCCGGATCGCGACGGTCGACCACCGCCGCGCCGACGCCAGTGGTGGCCGCTTCTTCCTCGGGTACGAGCCGCGCATCTACTTCGAGGAGCCCGACGCCTCCGACCCGGTCGACGTGGACGCCGAGGCCGAGGGCTTCGCCACCTGGGCGAAGGAGGCCACCGGCACGGAGCTCGACCCGGCCGACGTCCGCGCGCTGCTCGCCTCGCCGAGCGGCGCGCCGCCGACCGACGAGTCGGTCGAGCTCACCGTGGACCGGCTCGCCGCGCTGGCCGGGCTGCCGCCGGTGGAGTGGCCGACCGAGGCCGACGGCTACGCGAGCTGAGCCTCATCGCTGGGCGACGGGGGCGATCACCCGCGGCGCGGACCGAAGGCTGGCCCGGGCGCCGTGTCCGGACGCTACTCAGCGCACGCGTCGGCAAGGCTCCATCGGGTAGGTGCGGGGCCATGCGCCTCATCTCGTACAGCCGTACCGGCGGTCCGGACGTCCTCGAACTCCTCGACTTCCCGGTGCCCGAGCCCGGTCCGGGTGAGGTGCGGGTGCGCGTCGCGTACTCCGGGGTGAACCCGACCGACTGGAAGTCCCGCACCGCCGCACAGCCCGGACCGGACGGGCAGGTGCCGAACCAGGACGGCTCCGGCACCGTCGAGGCCGTCGGCCAGGGCGTCGACCCGGTATTGGTGGGCCAGCGGGTGTGGATCTGGGAGGCCGCCTGGCAGCGCCGGTGGGGCACCGCCGCCGAGCACACCGTCGTCCCGGCCCGGCACGTCGTCCTGCTCGGAGCAGAGCCGTCGTTCGAGCTGGGCGCCGCCCTCGGGATCCCCTTCCTCACCGCCCACCGGTGCCTGACCGTCGCCGAGTCGCTGCCCGACCGGCTGGGCGCCGGCGCGCTCACCGGGCACACCGTGCTGGTGCAGGGCGGCGCCGGCGCGGTCGGCAACGCGGCGATCCAGCTGGCGCGCTGGGCCGACGCGACGGTGATCGCCACCGTCAGCAGTCCCCGCAAGGCACAGCTGGCCGCGGCCGCCGGCGCCGACCACGTCGTGAACTACCGCGAGCAGGACGCCGTCGCCGAGGTCCAGAAGGTCGCGCCGAAGGGGGTGGACGCGATCGTCGAGGTGTCGGCGGCGACGAACGCGGCCGTCGACGCCCAGGTGATCGGCATGCACGGCGCCGTCGCCATGTACGCCGACGACGGCGGCGCGGAGCTCACCGTGCCCGTGCGGGCCCAGATGGGGCCGAATGCCCGCTGGCAGTTCGTGCTCGTCTACACCGAGCCGGAACGGGCCAAGGTGCTCGGCATCGAGGACGTCGCCACCGCCGTCGCCGACGGGGCGATCCGGGTCGGCGAGGAGGCCGGCCTCCCGCTGCACGTGTTCCCGCTGGCGGAGACCGCCGCCGCCCACCAGGCCGTGCAGGACGGCGCCGTCGGCAAGGTGCTGATCGACGTCAGCGGCTGAGGCGGTCGACCCGCCGACCTGTCGACGGGTCGACACGGTGACCCGTCGACGCGGGAGCGGCCGTGCTGGTGCACGTTGACCCGTGCGCTCCCCGCCGGGACCGTGGGTCCGACACCGACACGCACGGAGGTGCCCGATGACCCTGCTCGGACCGGGAGACGGGACGAAGCTGACGGCGCTGGGATCGACCTACACGACCAAGGCCGACAGCGGCGCCACCCGCGGGGCGTACTGGCTGGTCGAGGAGGAGTTCTGGGGGGTCACCACACCCCTGCACAGCCACACCACCGCGGACGAGGCGTTCTACGTGCTGGCCGGACGCGCGGCCCTGTGGCTCGACGGCGGTGAGACCGAGGCCGGCCCGGGCGCGTTCCTCCTGGTGCCCCGCGGACGTCCGCACGCGCTGCGCCGGCTCACCGACGAGCCGGTGCGGATGCTCACGCTGGTGTCCCCCACCGGGATGGAGCAGTTCTTCCTGGCCGTCGCGGAGGCGGGCGAGGAGGAGTTGCTGGCCGATCCCGACCGTCTGGTCGAGCTCGCCGCCGAGCACGGCACCGAGATCCTCGGGGACCACCCGGCGGTCTGACCGGATGTCCGGCCGCGTGCTCCCCGAACAGCCCGGAAGCCCGGTCGCGGCCTAGGGTCGCGGCATGAGCCACACCCCCATCGACCTGCACGCGCTCGCAGGCGAACTGCTCGAGAAGGCGAACTCGGAGCACGCCGGCCGGGCCGCCCGCACCCTGCCGCACCCGGTGGACGGGCTGCGCCAGACGGTCATCGCGCTCCGGGCCGACGCCGAGCTGAGCGAGCACGAGAGCCCCGGAGCGGCCAGCATCCTGGTGATCCAGGGCCGGGTGCGCCTGGTCGCGGGTGAGCAGACGGTGAGCCTCGCGGCGCATCAGATCAGCCCGATCCCGGACCGGCGGCACAGCCTGCACGCCGACGAGGGCAGCGTCGTCCTGCTCAGCGTCGCCGTTCCCCAGCGCGCTCCCGAGGCGGACTGACCTGACTCGGATGCGCACCGATCGTCGTCTCCCGGCGGGCGGGACGGCGATCGGTGCGCACCAGGCGCGGTACGGACCTCAGCCGAGGCCGAGGTCGCGGGCGATGAGCATCCGCTGCACCTCGCTGGTGCCCTCGCCGATCTCCAGGATCTTGGCGTCGCGGTAGAAGCGACCGACCGGGAACTCGTTCATGAACCCGTACCCGCCGTGCACCTGGGTGGCGTAGCGCGCGTTGTCCATGGCGACCTCGGAGCTGTAGAGCTTGGCGATCGACGCCTCGCGCTTGAACGGCTCGCCGCGCAGCATCTTCTCCGCCGCCCGGTAGTAGGCCAGCCGCGCGGTGGAGGCCCGGACCTCCATGTCGGCGATCATGAACTGGATCGCCTGATTCTTCCCGATGGGCTGCCCGAACGCCTCGCGCTCGCCGGCGTACTTCACCGACTCGTCCACGCACCCCTGGGCCAGCCCGACCGAGAGCGCCGAGATCGCGATCCGCCCCTCGTCGAGGATCGAGAGGAACTGCGCGTAGCCGCGGCCCCGCTCCCCCACCAGGTTCTCCGCCGGGACCCGGACGTCGTCGAACGAGAGCTCCCGGGTGTCCGAGGCGTTCCAGCCGACCTTCGAGTACCGCTGGCCGACGACGAAGCCCGGCGTCCCCGACGGCACAATGATCGCCGAGATCTCCTTGCCGCCGTCCAGCTTGGTGCCGGTCACGGCGGTGACGGTGACCAGCTCGGTGAGGTCGGTGCCGGAGTTGGTGATGAACGCCTTCGAGCCGTTGATGACCCAGGAGTCGTCCTCGAGCCGGGCCGTCGTCCGGGTCGAGCCGGCGTCCGAGCCGCCGCCGGCCTCGGTGAGCCCGAAGGCGCCGAGCGCCTCGCCGGAGCACAGCCGGGGCAGCCACTCGCGCTTCTGCGCCTCGGTGCCGAACCGGAAGATCGGCATGGCGCCCAGGGAGACGCCGGCCTCGACGGTGATCGCCATCGAGGAGTCGACGCGCGCCAGCTCCTCGAGCGCCACGCAGAGGTCGAAGTAGGTCCCGCCCGAGCCGCCGTACTCCTCGGGGAACGGCAGCCCGAACAGCCCGAGCTCCCCCATCTGCCGCACGATGTGGGTGGGGAACTCGTCGCGCTCGTAGAACTCGCCGATCTGCGGGGCGATCACCTCGCGGGCGAACTCCCGCACCGTCGTCCGCAGGGCCTCGGTCTCGTCGCTGAGCCGGTAGTCCAGCATTCAGTTCTCCGTCTGCTCAGGGGCGGGCGCCGCCGGGGTCACCAGCGCCACCCGCTCGTCCAGCGCGACCGTCTGGCCGGCTGTCACTCCGAGCTCGGTCACCGTGCCCGCGACCGGGGCGGTGAGCACGTGCTCCATCTTCATCGCCTCGACGACGAGCAGCGGGGTCCCCGCCGCCACCTCGTCGCCGACCGACGCCTGCACCACCGTGACCGTGCCCGGCATGGGCGAGGTCACCGCGCCGTCGAGGGCGCCGCCCTCCGCGGCCGACGACAGCCGCTGGTGCTCCCGGAGCGCCACCACCCGCCCCTCCGCGGCCAGCCAGATCGTGCCGCCGGAGTGGACGACGGCGTAGGAGGTGGTCCGATCGCCCACGGTGACGCTCAGGCGGTCGCCGTCCACGACCGCACGGGCCGGCACCACCCCGCCCGCCGCCTGCACCTCGGCCGCCGCCGCTCGGCCCCGGAGCCGCACCTCCACGGGCTCACCGCCGGCCGCCTGGAGTCGGCGCACCGTCCATGCCGGCTCACCGAGCCGCCAGCCGTCGGGCACGTCCCAGCGGTCGACGACGGCGCCGGTCGGCTCGGACCCCACCAGCAGCGCCAGGGCCGCCGCCGCGTACACGGGAAACGGCACGGGCTCGGCCGTGGTGAGCGCCTCGCCCCGCCGCTCGATCAGCCCGGTGTCCAGCTTCCCCGCGACGACGTCGGCGTCGGTGAGCAGCGCGCGCAGGAACGCCGCGTTGGTCGTGACCCCCAGGACGGAGCTCCGGCCCAGCGCTCCGACGAGGCGGGCGCGGGCGGTCTCGCGGTCCGGCGCCCAGGCGATCACCTTGGCCAGCATCGGGTCGTAGTCGGTGCCGACGACGGAGCCCACGGCCAGCGAGCTGTCCACCCGGATGCCGGGGCCGGCGGGCTCGACCAGGCCGAGCACCGTGCCGGCCTGCGGCAGGAACCCGCGCGCCGGGTCCTCGGCGTACAGCCGGGCCTCGATGGCGTGCCCGTCGAGGGAGACGTCGCTCTGGTCGATCGGCAGCCGCTGCCCGGCCGCCACCCGGATCTGCTGCTCCACCAGGTCCAGCCCGGTGATGCACTCGGTGACCGGGTGCTCCACCTGCAGCCGGGTGTTCATCTCCAGGAAGAAGAACTCCCGCGGCTGATCAGCGTCGACGATGAACTCGACCGTGCCCGCCCCGGTGTAGCCGACGGCCTTCGCCGCCTCCACGGCCGCCCGGCCCATCGACGCGCGCCCGGCCGTGTCCAGCAGCGGCGACGGGGCCTCCTCGATCACTTTCTGGTGCCGGCGCTGCAGGCTGCACTCCCGCTCGCCGAGGTGGATCACGTTGCCGTGCGCGTCCCCCAGCACCTGCACCTCGATGTGCCGGGAGTTGCCGACGTAGCGCTCGATCAGCAGCGTGTCGTCGCCGAAGGAACTGCTCGCCTCGCGGCGGGCGCCGGCGATGGCGTCGGGCAGCTCGTCCTTGGCCCGGACCACCCGCATGCCCTTGCCGCCGCCACCGGCGCTGGGCTTGAGCAGCACCGGGAAGCCGACGGCGACGGCGGCGTCGCTGACCTGCGCGTCGCTCATCCCCGGCTCGGTGCGACCGGGCACCACGGGGACGCCTGCGGCCATCACGGTCTGCTTGGCGCGGATCTTGTCGCCCATCGCCTCGATCGCGGCGACCGGCGGGCCGATGAACACGATTCCCGCGTCGGCGCAGGCCCGGGCGAAGTCGACGTTCTCCGAGAGGAACCCGTAGCCGGGGTGGATGGCCTGAGCGCCGGTCTGCGCGGCGGCGCCCAGCACCCGCTCGATCGACAGGTAGCTCTGCGCCGCAGGGGCCGGGCCGATGCGCACGGCGACGTCGGCCAACCGGGTGTGCAGCGCTCCGGCGTCGGCGTCGCTGTACACGGCGACGGAGCGGATGCCCATCTCCCGCAGCGTGCGGAGCACGCGGACGGCGATCTCGCCGCGGTTGGCGACCAGGACGGTGTCGAACACCTACGCCACCACCCCGTCCCGCTTCTCCGCGGAGAAGCAGACCGCTCTACCGCGGAGAAGCAGGGAGCCGCGGGGGTCACATGCGGAAGACGCCATAACCGACCTCCTCGAGGGGGGCGTTGGCGCAGGCGGACAAGGCCAGGCCGAGCACGGTGCGGGTGTCGGCGGGGTCGATGACGCCGTCGTCCCAGAGGCGGGCGGTGGCGTAGTACGGGTGCCCCTGTGCCTCGTACTGCTCGCGGATCGGCGCCTTGAAGGCCTCCTCGTCCTCGGCCGACCACTCGTCACCGCGGGCCTCGATACCGTCCCGGCGGACCGTCGCCAGCACCGACGCCGCCTGCTCGCCGCCCATCACCGAGATGCGGGCGTTGGGCCAGGTGAAGAGGAACCGGGGCGAGTAGGCGCGGCCGCACATCGAGTAGTTGCCGGCGCCGAACGAGCCGCCGATGACGACGGTCAGCTTCGGCACCCGGGCGCAGGCGACGGCGGTGACCATCTTGGCGCCGTGCTTGGCGATGCCGCCGGCCTCGTAGTCGCGCCCGACCATGAACCCGGAGATGTTCTGCAGGAACAGCAGCGGGATCTTCCGGCGGTCGCAGAGCTCGATGAAGTGCGCGCCCTTGAGCGCGGACTCGCTGAACAGCACGCCGTTGTTCGCGATGATCCCGACCGGGTGCCCGTGCAGCCGGGCGAAGCCGGTGACCAACGTGGAACCGTAGAGCGGCTTGAACTCTGCGAAGCGCGACCCGTCGACCAGCCGGGCGATCACGTCGCGGACGTCGTAGGGCGTGCGAGGGTCCGGCGGCACCACCTCGACCACCGACTCCGGCGGGTGCAGCGGCTCCTCGACCGGTTCGACGTCCCAGGGCCGGGGCTCGCGTGGGCCGAGGGTGCCCACGATCTGCCGGACGATCTGCAGGGCGTGCGCGTCGTCGTCGGCCAGGTGGTCGGTGACTCCGCTGACCCGGCTGTGCAGGTCTCCCCCGCCCAGGTCCTCCGCGGTCACGACCTCGCCGGTCGCGGCCTTCACCAGGGGCGGGCCGCCGAGGAAGATCGTGCCCTGGCCGCGCACGATCACGGCCTCGTCGCTCATGGCCGGCACGTACGCACCACCGGCGGTGCACGACCCGAGGACGGCGGCGATCTGCGCGATGCCGGCCTTGGAGAGGTTCGCCTGGTTGAAGAAGATCCGGCCGAAGTGCTCGCGGTCGGGGAAGACCTCGTCCTGCATCGGCAGGAAGGCGCCACCGGAGTCGACCAGGTAGATGCACGGCAGCCGGTTGTGCAGCGCCACCTCCTGCGCCCGCAGGTGCTTCTTCACCGTCATCGGGTAGTAGGTGCCGCCCTTGACGGTGGCGTCGTTGGCCACGACGACGCACTCCCGTCCGGCGACGCGGCCGATGCCGGTGATGATCCCGGCGGCCGGGGCGTCGCCGTCGTACAGGCCGTGGGCGGCCAGCGGGGAGAGCTCGAGGAACGGGCTGCCCGGGTCCAGCAGCGCGTCGACCCGGTCGCGGGGCAGCAGCTTGCCGCGCGCCACGTGCCGCTCGCGGGCGCGCTCGCCGCCCCCGAGCGCGACGGTGCGCAGCTGCTCGGCCAGGTCCGCGGCCAGCGCCGCGTGCGCCGCCGCGTTGCCGGCGGCGGCGTCCGGGTCGGTCGCAGTCGAACGGGTCAGCACCGGGACGTCCACGGCTGCAGGTTAACCAGCGTTCACTCCGGAGGGCCAGAGTTCGCCGCGAGTCGGTGAACGCCGGTTCACCGGCCGCTACGATCCCGGCGTGACGACGACCGGCACGGAGCGGGACACCGCTCTGCACGCCGACGTCGACCGACCCTCGCGGCGGGAGCAGATCCTGCAGGCGGCGGCCCAGTTGTTCGCCGAGCGCGGCTCCCGCGCGGTGGGCGTCGACGACGTGGGTGCGGCGGTGGGCGTGACCGGTCCGGCTATCTACCGGCACTTCACCGGCAAGGACGCCATGCTCGCCGAGATGCTGCTGCGGATCAGCGAGCGGCTGCTGGTCGGTGGCAGCGAGCGGGTCTCCGCTGCGGGTGCCGACCCCGCCGCGCAACTGCGTGCCCTCGTCGAGTTCCAGGTGGAGTTCGCCCTGGACAACCCGGCACTCATCACGGTCCACGACCGGGACCTCGGTTCGCTGGCCGACGCCGACGCCGCCCAGGTGCGCCGGCTGCAGCGCCGCTACGTGGAGGTGTGGGTCGCGGTACTGGCGCGGCTGCACCCCACGTCCGACGCCGCCACGTGCCGGGCCCGGGCCCACGCCGTCTTCGGGCTGATCAACTCCACGCCGCACAGTGCCGGACAGCTCGACCGGCCCGCGATGGCCGCGCTGCTCACCGGCATGGCCGAGGCCGCCGCCACCGTCTGACCGCGGCCTCGGACCGGTTCGACCGGTTCAGCCGGGGATGGCCGGAGTGGCCAACGACAGCCCGCTGGTGGCGACCTGGTCCAGCTCGGCGGCGGTGCCGCCGGCGGAGGGGTCCACCCAGTCGCTCTCGACGATGGTGACCGTCGAGCCGGAGACCGCGCTGGCGTACTCGGCGTCGCTCAGCTCCTCCGGGCCGCCGGGGTACCTGACGCCCTCGCTCAGCAGATCGCTGACGTTGCCGGTCCCGGTGGTGTCGGTCAGCCCCCGCAGCCGCCGGGCCTCGGCGGTGTCGGGCATCCGCACCCGCGCCACCGAGACGACCACCTCGCGCCCGCCGACCTGTGCCGAGTAGAGCGCCCGGGCCAGGCCCGTGCAGTCCGATGCCTGGAAGAAGGCCGCCGTGTCGCCGTAGGCGTTGCCGACGCAGGTGTCGTCGACATCGGCGGCGCGGACCGTGTACGACACGCCCGCGACCTGCTGCACGCTGCCCACGACAGGTCCGGCCGGAGCGGCGTCCGAGGGCTCCGTCGGGGCCGCCGCCCCGTCGTCGCCGTCCCGGTCGGCCAGCCCCAGCGCGAGCCCCACGCCGACCAGCGCCAGCACCAGGACGGCGGCCACGACGAGCAGGATCCGACGGCTGCGACCGCGCCGGTCGGGGTCGTCGTGGTCGGCGGGGCGGTCCCAGAAGTGCTGCTGGTCCGGCTCCGCGGCCGGCGGGACGGGCGGCGTGCCGGCAGCCGGCGGCTGCTGCGCGGGCAGCACGGCGGTGCGCGGCGGGGAGTCCGCGACCTCGGGCTCGCCACGGCCGAAGAGCCCGCCGATGCCTGCGTCGCCCGACGGCGGCTCGGCGGGTCCGTCCACGGCCACGGTGTCCCGCGTGGTCACCGGAGCGGCGGCAGCGTCGGCGACGGACGGCCCGTCGATGGCGACGGTGTCCCCGGCCGGCGCCGCAGCAGCGGCGGTCGCGGACGGGGACGCCGGCACCCCGGCGACGGGGTTGGTCGGGCCGCCGGCGGCCGGGGCGTTCCCGGCCGCCGGCGGGCGGGCCGGGGCCTGGGCGGCTGCCGCGGCGTGCGCAGCGGCGACCGAGGCGGCCACCGCCTGCTCGATCGACGCCCGGGTGGGCACGGCCGGCTGCGCCGGGGACTCCTGCGGCGCGGGCGCCGGCGGGGGCGCCTGCTGCTCGGGCGGGGCCGGCGGTGAGGCGCCCGGCGCGGCGGCGGCGGGCGACGCGGCCATCGCTGCCGGCGTCAGCAGCTGCGGCCGGCGCAGGACGTAGGGCGAGTACGGGAAGCCCTCGCCGTTGAGCTCCTCGACCGAGGGCCCACGGCCCTGCAGGCCGAGCGCCTCCAGGGCGGCGCGCACGTCGGCCGTCGTCCACAGCCGCGGGTTGTCGACGCCGGTGTACCGGCTCGCCCGGGCGATCCCGAGCAGCAGCGAGCGGGTCTCCAGGAGGGCCACCTGGTCGCCCTCGCCGAGGTCGCCGTCGGCGGGCAGCAGGCCCTCGATGTCGCCGACCAGCACGGTGAGCCGGGCGATGCGCCCCGGTTCCAGGCCGGCGCGGCGGAGCCGCACGGCGGTCTCCATGCCGGCGCGCATGAGCCCGTCGAGCGGCGTGGAGCCGCCTCCGGCCAACTGCAGGACCGCTCCCCCCGTGCCGGCCGGACCGATCGTCCACGGACCCTCGGGAGACGCGGTGACGACGCCGGACTGGCGCACCACCTCGGCCACCCGCACGACGGCGATGCCCTCGGGCACCAGGAGGATCGCGTCGGACAGCCGGCGCTGCAGCGGCCCGTCCGCGAACGGGATGGACGCCACGACGGCCCCCCGGATGGCGTTCCCGGTGTCCCAGCGCACCAGTTCGGAGAAGAAGGCACGCTCCCCGTCCGTCTGCGGCGGCAGCGGGGTGAGGGGCAGCACGGTCGTCCTCCGGGCGATGGGGTGGGTGGTCCGGCGGTGCCGGGCGCAGCGGGTGGTCGATCGACCCCCGGCGATCGGCCCCGACGCTACGTCACCGGCCGGGGCGGTCCGGGGCACCCGCGCCGGGCATGCCGCGATTCACCCGCGCCGGGAACGCGGCACGCCCGGGCGTCCGCGGGACGCCGTCGGTGGTGGTGCGTACTGTCGGTCGCCGTGGCTGACAGCACAGGGCACCTGGTCTGGATCGACTGCGAGATGACCGGACTGGACCTCGTCAAGGACAAGCTCATCGAGGTCGCGGTGCTCATCACCGACTCCGAGCTCAACGTCCTGGACCCGGGTCTGGACCTCGTCATCGGCGCCGACGACGCCGACCTCGACGCGATGGACGAGGTCGTGCGGGAGATGCACGCCAAGTCGGGGCTGACCGAGGAGGTACGCGCGTCCACGCTGACCGTGGCCGAGGCCGAGCAGCAGATCCTCGCCTACCTGAAGCGATGGGTACCCGAGCGCCGGACCGCCCCCCTGTGCGGCAACTCCATCGGCACCGACCGCGGCTTCCTCGCCCGCGACATGCCCGAGCTCGACGACCACCTGCACTACCGGATGATCGACGTCTCCTCGGTCAAGGAGCTCGCCCGCCGCTGGTTCCCCCGGGTCTACTTCGGGCAGCCGGCCAAGGGGCTGGCGCACCGCGCGCTGGCCGACATCATCGAGTCGGTCCGCGAGCTGGCCTACTACCGGCGCACCGTGTTCGTCGAGACGCCGGGACCCAGCACCCAGCAGGCGAAGAAGGCGGCCGAGGAGGTCGTCGGCGGCTTCGCGGCGCTGCTCGCCGGCGAGGACGCGCAGCCGACCCCGGGAGCCTGAGGGCGCGCCGCTCCCCCGGCCTCGTCGGGGACGGCGGCACCTCCGGTATCGTTGCGCCGGTTCCCCTCCCGCTCGTGCGCGGAGGACGGACATGGTGGGTGTAGCTCAGCTGGTAGAGCGCCAGGTTGTGATCCTGGATGTCGCGGGTTCAAGTCCCGTCACTCACCCCATGACGAGAGGCCCTGGTCGGTTCGCCGACCGGGGCCTCTCTCGTCGCCGGAGTGGTGCGGGCGCGTCCGGCGTCAGGCCTCGCGGCGGCGGGCGGCCTTCCGGTAACCGGCCAGCAGGTGGGCGCCCAGCTCCGTCAGCTCCTCGCGCAGCCACTCCTCGGAGGCCTCGGGCGGGGCGGCCAGCAGGGCGCCGGCGAGCGCCTGCAGCGTCGCCGCCCCCCACACGGTGCCGAGCTCGTCGACGTCCGAGCCGAGCAGCATCGCCTCGACCTGCCCCCGCAGCTGAGCCCCCTTCTGCACGAGCGTCGCGTGCCCCATGGCACTGGCGTCGCGGGTGAGGAAGGCGGCCACCCGGCGGTGCCGCAGCAGGTAGTCGACGTAGCGGGCGAGTTCGACCCCACGACCGCGCCGGGGGCGCAGATCCGAGTCGGCCTCGGCCGCCATCGCCATGAGCTCGTCGATCACCGGCTCCACCAGGGCGAGCAGCAGGTCGTCCTTGGACCGGAAGTGGTAGTAGACGGCGGCCTTGGTGACGCCCAGCCGGTCGGCGATGTCCTGCAGCGAGGTGCCCGCGAACCCGTGCTCGCTGAACAGGTCCAGCGCCACGTCCAGCACGCGTTGGGCCCCGGCCGTGCGCCCGGGATGGGGAGCGGAGCCCTCCGAGGAGGCCGGCAGCGGGCGGGACACGGCCACAGGGTATCCGCCGCGACACGTGACACGGGTCATGCGCCACCTAGCCGATCGGCAAGTAGCATCCTTGCCGATCGGCTAGGCGACGAGATCGTCGTGCCCGGTCACCGACCCCACCCCAGAACGGGAGCCGCACGTGGCCGTCCTCCTCCACCGTCTCGGACGCTGGGCCTTCCACCGCCGCAGGACCGTCCTGCTCGCCTGGGTGCTCGCCCTCGTGGTGCTCGGTGGCCTCGCCGGGGCCTTCAGCCGGGACGCCGATGCCCAGCTGAGCATCCCCGGCGTCGAGTCCGTGACCGCGCTGGAGACCCTCGACGAGCGCTTCCCCGAGAGCGGAGCCGCCGGCCCTGCAGCCCGCATCGTCTTCGCGGCGCCCGAGGGCAGCGCGGTCACCGACCCGCCGTACCAGGCCGCGATCCAGCAGGCGCTCGCCGAGGCCGCCGAAGCCGACCAGGTGGCGGCGGTGACCGACCCGTTCCAGCGGCAGGGCATCTCCCCCGACGGCTCCGTCGCCTACGCCACGGTCAACTACGCCGCCCAGTTCGACGAGATCACCGACGACGCGCGCGCCGAACTGCTCGCCGTCGCCGACGCCGCCGAGGACGCCGGGCTCCAGGTCGAGTTCGGCGGCGAGGCCACCCAGGCCACCCCGGCGCAGGGTGCGGCCGAGGCGATCGGCGTGCTCGTCGCGATGGTCGTCCTGGCGATCACCTTCGGGTCGCTGCTGGCCGCCGGACTCCCCCTGCTGACGGCGCTCATCGGCGTCGGCGTCGGGATGTCCGGGGTGCTGGCGCTGTCGGCCGTCATCGACCTGACCAGCACGACGCCCACGCTGGGCCTGATGATCGGCCTGGCCGTGGGCATCGACTACGCGCTGTTCATCACCATCCGCCACAAGGAGCAGGTGGCCACCGGCATGGACGCCCGCGAGTCCGCCGGCCGGGCCGTGGGCACCGCCGGCAGCGCCGTGGTCTTCGCCGGGCTGACCGTGATGATCGCGCTGGCCGGGCTCACCGTGGTCGGCATCCCGTTCCTCACCACCATGGGCCTCGTGGCCGCCGGCATGGTCGGCGTCGCCGTCCTGGTCGCCCTCACCCTGGTCCCGGCGATGCTCGGCTTCGCCGGCGAGCGGTTCGGCCGCTGGCAGGTCCCCGGCCTCCGCCGGCGACAGGCTGCCCTGGCCACCGGGGACTCGGCCGGCACCCGGTGGGCCCGCGCCGTGACCCGACGTCCGCTGGTCGTGCTGCTCGCCGGGGTCATCGGACTGGGCGTCATCGCACTGCCGGCCCTCGACCTGCGCCTGGGCCTGCCCACCGAGGGCGACCTCGGTGAGGAGACCACCCAGCGGCAGGCCTACGACCTGCTCGCCGACGCCTTCGGCCCGGGCTTCAACGGCCCGCTCACCGTCCTGGTGGACGCCACCGGCTCCGACGAGCCGGAGGCGGCCTTCACCGCCACCGCGGCGGCGGTCGGCGACCTCGACGGCGTGGCTGCCGTCGCCCCGCCGCAGCCGAACGGTGCCGGCGACACCGCGATCCTCGCCGTGATCCCCGAGGACGGGCCCGCCGCGGTCGGCACCGAGGATCTCGTGCACGACATCCGCGACCTGCGCCCGGAACTCACCGAGAGCACCGGCTCGGAGCTCGCGGTCACCGGCAACACCGCCCTCGGCATCGACATCTCGGAGAAGCTCGGCGCCGCTCTGCCGGTGTTCCTCGTGGTCGTCGTCGGCCTGGCGTTCCTGCTGCTGATGCTCGCCTTCCGGTCGATCCTCGTGCCGGTCAAGGCCACGCTCGGCTTCCTGCTCAGCCTCGCCGCCACCTTCGGCGCGCTGGTCGCCGTCTTCCAGTGGGGCTGGCTGGCCGACCTGCTCGGCGTCGAGTCCACCGGGCCGGTGCTGAGCTTCCTGCCGATCCTGCTCATCGGTCTGCTGTTCGGCCTGGCCATGGACTACGAGGTGTTCCTGGTCAGCCGGATGCGCGAGGAGCACGTGCACGGCACCGCTCCCACCCAGGCGGTCATCGGCGGCTTCCGGCACGGCGCCCGCGTGGTGACGGCGGCGGCGCTGATCATGGGCTCGGTCTTCGGCGGCTTCATCCTCGGCCACGACGCGACCGTGAAGAGCATCGGCTTCGCACTCGCGTTCGGCGTGCTGGTCGACGCCTTCGTCGTGCGCATGGCGATCGTGCCCGCGGTCATGACGCTGCTGGGCACGAGCGCCTGGTGGCTGCCGCGCTGGCTCGACCGCGCACTGCCCGACGTCGACATCGAGGGCGCCGCGCTCGAGCGCCGCGCGCCCGAGCCCCGTCCCGAGGACGAGCTGGTTCCCGCCGCTCGCTGACACCCGGCACGGAGAGGTCCTGGTCGGTTCGCCGACCAGGACCTCTCTCTTCCTCCTCGGGGGGTGAGCGGACAGCAGGGCGACGGCCACCGTCCGCCCACCCCTGACGGGCTGACGAGCGCCCCGAGTGGGTGACCGGACGTGGACGATTGCTTGCCACGTCGCCGCCGTCGCCCAGGAGTTCGCCACCGGCGGGCACTACCTGGAGGACTGCGTCGAGGCGCCCACCGTCGCCGACGACGCGCGGGTGCGCAGCGGGGTGCGGCAGTGGGCGCTGGACGAGGGCAACGCCCGCCACCTGTGGGAGGTCAGCCAGGAGCACCTGGCCCAGCGCTCCTGAGGCGGTTCAGGCGGCGCTGTGCCGTCGTCACTCCATGTCCTCGAGCTGGCGGCCCTTCGTCTCCCGCACGAACTTCGCGACGAAGAGGAACGACAGGACGGCGAAGCCGGTGTAGAGCCCGTACGCCAGGGAGAGCGCGATGCCGGCCAGCACCGGGAACGTCTGGGAGATCACGAAGTTGCTGATCCACTGGGCCGCCGCGGCGAGGCCGAGGGCGCCGGCGCGGATCCGGTTGTTGAACATCTCGCCGAGGAGCACCCACACCACCGGACCCCACGACACCCCAAAGAAGATGACGAAGAGGTTGGCCGCCACCAGCGCCACGGTCCCCGCCGTGTCGCCGAGGACCGGCTCGCCGTCCACGACGGGGGCGGTGCCGAACGTCCAGGCCAGCGTCCCCAGGCTCAGCGCCATCCCCGCCGAGCCGACCAGCAACAGGATGCGCCGGCCCACCTTGTCGATCGTGGCGATGGCCACCAGCGTGACGACGATGTTGGTGATCGACGTGATCACGGTGATCGTGAGGGCGTCGGACTCGCTGAAACCGACCTGCTGCCACAGCGCGTTGCTGTAGTAGAAGATCACGTTGATCCCCACGGCCTGCTGGAAGACCGACAGCAGGATGCCCACCCAGACGATGGGCTTGAGGCCCAGCACGTGCCCCCGCAGGTCGGCGAAGCCGGCCCTGCGCCGGTCCTCGGCCCGCACCGTGCGCTGGATTTCGGAGATCCGGTCGTCCACCCCGGCGGTGAGCACCCGGGCGAGCACCCGGCGTGCTTCTCTCGGCTCCCCCTGGGCGACGAGGTACCGCGGGGACTCGGGGATGGTGAGGCACATGACCAGGTAGACCAGGCCCGGGAGCGCCTCGGCGATGAACATCCAGCGCCACGCCTGGAGGCCGAGGGCCAGGTCCTCGGCCGCCCCTCCCGCGAGGTTGGCGAGCAGGGCGTCGACCAGCAGCGAGATGAAGATGCCGACGACGATCGCCAGCTGCTGGAGCGAGCCCAGCCGGCCGCGGATCGGGGCCGGGGAGATCTCGGCGATGTAGGCAGGCGCGATGACGGAGGCGGCGCCCACCGCGACGCCCCCGATCACCCGCCAGACGGTGAGGTCGACCGGCCCCAGGGCCAGGCCGGAGCCGATGGCGCTGCTCATGAACAGCACCGCGGCCAGGAACATCACCCGGATGCGGCCGTACCGGTCGGCCACCCGGCCCGCGCCCCACGCACCCAGCGCCGCGCCCAGCAGGGCCGAGGCGACGACGAAGCCGGTGAGCCCGGACCCCATGTCGAAGTCCGCCCGGAGCGCCACGACGGCGCCGTTGATCACCGCCGTGTCGTAGCCGAACAGGAAACCACCGAGGGCGGCGACCGCGGCCAGGTGGATGGCACGGACGGTGTTGTACTGCTCCTGCGTGTCCGTGCTCTCGGCCATGTCGCATCCCGGTCCGGAAGGAGATAGGTCCGGCAATGTGACCACAGGGGCGGCAGCCCCACGACCCGGAACACGGGGGCCCGAGGCGCGGTGGGGGGGGGGGGGGGGGGGGGGGGGGGGGGGGGGGGGGGGGGGGGGGGGGGGGGGGGGGGCGGGGGGGCGGGGGCGGGGGGGGGGGGGGGGGGGGGGGGGGGGGGGGGGGGGGGGGGGGGGGGGGGGGGGGGGGG